>JACDBM010000376.1 GCA_013694945.1 Chthoniobacterales bacterium | reverse complement strand
GGACAACCTCCTCATTCGTGAGCGAATTACTTTTCGATTATCGCCGGGAAGATCTTTACCTGTCGCATTGCGCGCATGTCCTGGGACCGTTGCGGCACACACTAGAAGAACTGGCGCAGAGGGATCTGTTGGCTAGTTCTGTGGAAGCACTGGAAAAGCTCGGCTATCGTTATAATCGGTCGGTAGAGCCCGGCACCGATCTAATTACGTTCGTTGCTCCGCTCATCCACTCGCTCCTGGAAAGGTGCAAGCAGCCGAGTGCGTTCGTCGTGCACCACTCTTATGCGGCAAATACTTTGGAGGCAATCGCCTCCGGTAATCGGGAACTTCTCGCGCGTGCCAGGTATTTTCCGGCTGCTCTGCTCCGTCGTTTCGAACTAGATCATGTTCCCTACTGGGGTTCTTACACGAGCGGATGTACGGGCCTGATGTCTCTAGTCACGCTTGCTGCCGGGATTATGCGAGCCGTGAGCACAAATAGAGTTCTTTGTTTAACCGCCGACCTGAAACCTTCCGATACCACGTATGATGGTGTGCGGGAGAAGCTTCTTACGTCCGATGCCGCTTCCGGGTTTGTCGTTAGCCGGGAGCCGCAGGGGTATAAAGTGATGGGGGTGGCGCAATACTCCAGCTGCCGCGAGATCATTCCGTGGCTGGAGGTGGTGAAGCGGGCTGTGCAGATGACACAACAACTATGCAAGCTCACTGGCGTGACATCGAACGGCGCGGCGATGATATGTCACTACCCCAATATGTTTGTAGAAGCGTGGCAACTAGTGAGTCACTTCCTCAAGGTGCCGAAAGAGAATGCAATTATCAATGGAATGGCGGAACGAGCGCACTGCCTGAGCAGTGACGCCACCATTTCACTAGAAACCTATGAAGGGTCGGAGCGAGGCCAGCTGCATGCCGTCTACAGCTTCGGGAGCGGCCTGCATCTCGCCATCGCCCTACTTAAACAAACTTAAGCAGTTAACGTGATCGATCACTGGATACAAAACTTTCCTGCGCCGCAGAAAGAGGCGATCATGGCAGCACTTGAATCGGCCAGCCTGGCCAAGATGCGGGGCGCTATGCGCTTGCTCGAGGAGCTGGATCCTCAACTTCGCGGCCCCTCGCTAAAGATCGAGATACTTGGCACCTGCAATCTCGAACCCATCCTCCCGGCGCTGTCCTTTGCGTTGAGCTGCGTGCCTGCTCGGCCGCAACTGCAACTCGCTCCGCTCGACAGTATAGAAGCTCACATTGCGCAATCACCCGCGGAGTCACAGGAACCACCCGATGCACGCGTCGTCATTTGGCGAGTGGAGGAAGTCTTGCCGGAGGTCCTTTTCCCGTTTTCCCACGGCTTCCCTGAGGAGATATTCGCCCGCATCGAACAGACGATCGAAAGAGTCGATAGGGTTGTGAGCCTGCACCAGCGCCGGATGCGTGGAGTGCCCCTGTTCCTCTCAACAATCGCGCTACCGTTACATTTTTCGAATCCGGTATTTGCGGCCCAGCATTCCGCCGGAGTCTGCGCGGCCGTAGCAAGGATCAATCAGAAGATTTACGAAGTTGCGACAGGTAGCGGCTTCGTCTATGTGCTCGATCTCGCTCGTTGGGCCGCCGCAGAGGGCAGCCCGCAAGCTGACCCTATGCTGGATTTTCTCGCCCGCCAGCCATTTAGCGCGAAAGGCCAGGTGGCATTTGGTCTTTTCCTCGCGCGCAGTTTGCGTCCGCTGATCGTAGCGCGCCGTAAGGTCCTGGCGATTGATCTTGATGAAACGTTATGGGGAGGTGTTGTGGGAGAAGATGGAATCGAAAATCTGAAGCTCGGTCATGACTTCCCCGGTAATGTGCACCTTCGCCTTCAGCGCGAGCTGCTCGAACTGCGGAACCGCGGAATCCTGCTGGTGTTACTTTCAAAAAATAACGAGGCTGACGCACGACAAGCTTTCGAATCGCTTCCGGACATGCTCCTGAAATGGGACGACTTCGCAGTCCGCAAAATCGACTGGAATCACAAACACGAGAACCTTCGCGAAGCCGCGGCTGAACTAGGCCTTGGTCTCGAGAGCTTTGTATTTCTCGATGATTCGGACTACGAGCGCGAACAGATTCGCCAGCTGATTCCTGAAGTTTTGATCCTCAACGACTCGGGCGACCCACTCCAAATGCTGCGTGCCCTTTGGCAGACCGATGCCTTTGATGCACTGACGGTGACGACGGAAGACCGGCAACGCCACCGAGATTACGCGGTCAGAACTGCACGCGAATTCAAAGGCGACCGTGACGATCTTGGACAGTTTCTGAGGTCCTTGGAAATCGAGGCTACGATCGAGGAAGTGGGAGATTCGAACGTCGAGCGGGTCGTGACGATGCTCGGTAAGACCAATCAGTTCAACCTGACTACGCGGCGGCATTCGCGGGCGCAGGTGCAAACTATCCTTGAAACACCAGGTTCAATCGCGCTCGCCTTGCGCTTGCGCGATAAGTTCGGCGACCAGGGTATCGTTGCGGCGTTGCTCGCCATTCCTGGAGATGGCGCCACGCTCACCATAGACAGTTTTCTCGTGAGTTGCAGAGCACTTGGCCGCGGCGTGGAGGATGCTCTTTGGAGCGCCATGCTTGAGCGCGCAAAGCAGCATAAGGTCCGCCGAGTGGCCGCGGTATACGTCCCTACCGCCAGGAATAAGATCGTGGAAGAAGTGTACGATCGGCTCGGCCTTCAGCGAGCTGCGCACAACGCATCCTCGACCGAATACATGTTGGAACCGATCGGCACAGTTAAGGCTCCACCTTGGGTTTTGATCAACCAGCATCCTCATGCAAGGTAAAGATTCGCTGCTTCACCTGTTGGTCGATTTTTTTGATCTGCCTCCGGACACACGTCCGGAAAACGTCGCCCAGCCAGCGGTAGC
>JACDBM010000375.1 GCA_013694945.1 Chthoniobacterales bacterium | reverse complement strand
GATCGCGCCATAGAGTTGATCCGTATGTTCGCGCAGGCGCTCCTCGCCGGTGATGGCGCCGCCTTCCGTGGTGGCCACGATCTGCTTCCGGACCGCGTCCACCTTGCCGTCGAAATCCGCCAGTTTTTTCCGCAGTTCATCGCCTTCCGGCAATCCGCTCATCGTTTTCGCGATTGCGCCCCGCAGCGGTAGAATGCGATCCATCAGCGCGCTTTCCGCGCCAAAGAGCGCGTGCACCCGCATCGCTGCGTCGTATTGCGCTTTTCGATCGGCCGGAGTGAACTTCGCGCGACGATCCAATCCCACCGTCAGCTTCGTCTCGCTGATCTTACCGCCCTTGGTCATTCGCACCGTATAATCGCCTGGGAGCAACCGTGGGCCGCGTGTCCCGGCAAACGCGATTTGCGCCGCGGGCGGAACCCGGGGCGGCTTCTCGCGCATGCTCCACATGACGCGATTAAGACCCGGACGCTTGCTCGCGGGCAAAGTGTCGACCACGCGCCCGGACGCATCGAGTACTTCGATCTTGAATTTGCCGAAAAGGTGCCGCGAACGCTGATAATAGGTGATGACGGCCGCGTCTGGCGGGTTATCACCCACGAACACTGCCTGGCCATTGGCCCAGCCGCCATTTCCCTGGATACGCTGCTGCACGGGCTTCGCGGCGACGAACGCCGCATCCTGCCCGAGGATTTCAGGCGTCAGGGCGCGCAGCGGCGTAATATCGTCGACGATCCAAATGCCGCGTCCATGCGTGGCGAGCACAAGCTCATTATCGCGCGGCTGAATGGCGATGTCGCGCACCGCCACTGCGGGGAAGCGATTGCCTTTGAACTGCGCCCACGTCTTGCCGGTATCGACTGAAATCCAGAGCCCGAATTCCGTCCCGAGGAAGAGCAGGTTCGGCTTCACGGTGTCTTCCTTGATCACATGCGCATACCCCTGGATGCCTGATAACTCCTGCGGAGTAACGAGTGGTGTCCACGTCTTCCCGAAATCAGTCGTCTGATAGAGATACGCCGTCATCTCACCGAAGGTGTGGCGGTCGAAAGTTACGTAGGCGGTCCCGGGAGCGAAATTACTCGCCTGCACCCAACTGACCCACGAGTTTTTCGGCAGGTTCGGGACATTGGCGACGACGTTGGTCCACGTCTTTCCGGCATCGCGCGTCACCTGCACGTTGCCGTCATCCGTGCCGACCCAAATGACGTTCTTGTCCTGCGGCGACTCGGAGATCGAGTAAATGGTCGTGTGCATCTCCGCGGCGGAGTTGTCGACTGTGATGCCGCCGGATTTTTCCTGTTGCTGCTTGGCGTTGTCGTTCGTCGTTAAGTCGGGCGAGATGCGGTCCCAGGTCTGACCCTGATTGCGCGAGCGGAAGAGGAACTGCGAACCCATGTAGATGGTGCCATTCTCCGTCGGCGACAGCGCGATCGGCGTGTTCCAGTTCCAGCGCAGCTTCTCTTTGTAGTTAGGCTTCGGCTGAATGTCGCGCGCCTGGTGCGTGTGGCGATTCACGCGGGCGATGAAGCCGCCCTGATACTCCGCGTAGATGTAATCGGGATCGGACGGATCGGGGAACATCCAGAAGCCGTCGCCGCCGAACATGTTTTCCCAGCGCGAGTTGGTGATGCCGCCGGGATACTGCGAGTCGCCCACCCACGAGCTGTTGTCCTGCAACCCGCCGTAGACGCGATACGGATCGGCGTCGTCCACGCTCACGTGATAGAACTGCGAGAGCGGCAAGTTCTCGCCTTTCCACCACTTCGTGCCGCCGTTGTAGGAATACCAGATGCCGCCATCGTCGCCGGCGATCACCGTCTGCGTGTTGGTGGGATCGATCCAGAGCGCGTGCATGTCGCCATGCGCACCTTGGAAGCCGCCGACGGTGGTAAAGCTCTTACCGCCGTCATCGCTCATAATGAGCGCGCCATTGTCCTTAAAGACGCGATCGGGGTTCTTTGGATCGACCGTCATGCGGGCGAAGTAAAACGGACGCCAGACCATCCACGTGCTTTTGTCGCGCTTGTCCCAGCTGCCGCCGCCGTCGTCGGAAACAAACAGCGCGCTGTCTTTTCCTTCGACGAAGCAATAGACGCGCTGCGCATTTGACGGCGCGTGAACCACCGCAAGCCGGCCATATGGCTTGGTTGGGAAGCCCTTCGCGTTTTCGGGCGTGATCTCGGTCCAAGTCGCACCCGCGTCCGTTGAACGGAAAAGTCCGCTTGCGGATGGCGCATCAGGACCATCACCCCCGGAGCGGAACGTCCAGCCTTCGCGCCGGAAATCCCACATGCCCGCGAGGAGCACGTTCGGGTTGCTCGGATCCATCGAGATGGTCGAGCAACCGGTGGAAAGATTGGCGCCTTTCAGGATGAGGTTCCAAGTGCGGCCGCCATCCGTCGTCTTGTAGAGACCGCGATCCGGCGAGTCGCTCCACAGCGCACCGGGAACCGCGACATAAACGGTGTCGCTGTTTTCCGGGCTGACGATGATCTGCGAAATGCGCTCCGAGTTCGGCAGACCAAGGCGCGTCCAGGTATCGCCGTTATCGGTGGAGCGGTAAATGCCGTTCCCGATTGAGACGCTGTTGCGCGTCCACGATTCACCCGTGCCAACCCACACCACCTTCGAGTTCTTCGGATCCAGTGCGATCGCGCCGATCGATTGCACCGGCTGCTCATCGAAGATTGGCTTGAACGTCGTGCCGCCATCTTCGGTGCGCCAAACACCGCCACTGGCTGCGCCGACGAAGAGCTTGATCTTGCCGTTCGGCTCACGACTCCCGGCCATCGCCGAGATGCGGCCGCTCATCGCGGCGGAGCCGATGTTGCGCGCGCCGAGACCGGAAACGGTTGATGAATTATATGGAGCCTGCTGGGCGTAAGCGAGGGTGGTGAGGAGGAAAGCAGAAGCGGCAGTGAAGTAGGAGAAGCGCATGAGGTGGTTAAAAAATTATTTGGAAGCAGTGCTCGGGAATTTGAATGGAGTCTCATCCAGCGGGACGTTCGCCTCCGCTTTATCGAGAATGATCTTCTGTTTGTCGGCTGCGCCCTTGTTGCCGGACTCGATCGAGAACGGAAGGAAGACGCCGTTGATCTTCTCGTAGTCGCTCAGGTCGGTTTCGATCTCGACCTGCGCGCCGTGCTCGAGCCGCTGGCTCAGAATTCGGATTTCGAGGAAATGGTCAGGATCGAGATAAACGTAGTTCACGTCACCGTTCTTGCGCGTGACTTTGAGCTTGTGCGCCTGCGTGCCGTCGACGTCTTCGGTGCCGAGGTAATCGACCGTGCTCCCCTTCTCTTTCCAATCGATCAGCGGGCCATCGACCTCCGCGTCTTCGATCAGCGACTTCAAATCGTCGGCTGACATTTTCTCCGGATCTTTACGGCCCTGGAACGGCGAAATTTTCCAGCCCTCCTTGCCATCATAGGCCTGCACCATCGTCATCCCTTGCAAACTCAGCTCCGTCCGGACCGCACCGGGCCGTTTCTTCGTTTGCGAATACCCGAACTCGAGCTGGCCTTCATTCACCAGCATCTTGCCGATCAGCTTGACCGATTGCAGCTCCTGCAGCGCTTCCGCGCCGCCCTTAGCTTCGACGTTTTTGGCAACCAATTGGTCCACCGTCATCTGCTTCGGCTCTTGGGCGTGAACCACGACGATTGACGCGACCGAGCAGGCCACAAGGATAAAGGGGACGCGTATTTTCATGATTTTGTGACGGTTGACGTGATCGGCTGAATTCGACAGGAAAGTCAATGAAAGGACCAGGAATGCCAAGGAAGAAGAGTAGGTGACCCTGTCGACCTTTGGCCGCTGCCCTCGGTTGCCACCGGTCCGGTGACTCGTCAGGGGTAGAACCGTAACGGGCCGAACAGCGAAATCAGCTGCGGTCTGTGACGACTGTCGGTTGGGGCGCGAGTTCGGCAACCATTGTGGTCGGTTGGCTGCTTTTGGTGGAAGCCATCCCAGGAAGAACGACAGAGCTGGAGGCAAACTGCCAGAAGCTGAACGCAGTGCTGAGGACGATGACGCCGATAATGGCGCCTTCAAAGATCGCGCGACCTTTTTCGCCGGAGTTAACGAGCAGTGAATACGTGGTGGGAGTAGTTTTCATTGGAGTAGTTAGGCAGCGGTTTTCTGATTGTCCTATTCGCAACCGCTGTGCCACAAATCTTTCTCCCCGTAACTCCTTCAACTTCTGGAAGTTGCGTAATCTCTGCTCCCTCTTGCTAGGGGGTCACGTGTCGCTCTCGGGAAACGACTGTTCCAGTTTCGGGATGTACGGGTCGGGCGCGCCAACGCAGCAAATGAAAGGCACTCCATCCGCTATATGCATCCAGCATGACGGATCGTAAGACGGGGTTGTGGTCATCATAAAATTGCGAGAAGCAGCTAGTTGCGCGAACGAATCTCTGTGGCACCAGCGCTGCTAAAGGTTGCCGCGAAGCGAGCCTGAACGGTGCTCCGTTTCCTCCACCTTTGTGTGAACATCATTACAACCCGACGAAAATTCATTAAAGTCTCTGCTCTGGCGGGCGGAGCCGTTACGTTCGGTGCCTTCGACGCGCGACGTCTCCGCGCGGCCGAAACGAAGGCTCCGAGGGCAGCCAACGCGGGAAAGCCAATGAACATTCTGATTCTCGGTGGAACGGGATTCACCGGGCCGTTCCAAGTTCGTTATGCTCTCGAACGCCGCCACAAAGTTACCATATTCAATCGCGGGAAATCGCATCCCGGTGAACTGCCGGAGGGAGTGGAGCAGTTGCTCGGCGATCGCAACGGCCAGCTCGATGCGTTGCAAGGTCGCAAGTGGGATGCGGTGATCGACAACCCGACGAGTGTGCCGGTCTGGGTGCGCGATGCGGCGGAGGTCCTGAAGGGGAATGTCGACCGATACGTGTTCATCTCGACCATTTCGGTCTACGCGGATAACACCAAGCCGAATGACGAAACAGGCGCACTCGCGAAGTACGAAGGGGCCGATGCGATGAAGGAGACGCGCGATTCTCTGATAGCCTCAAAGTTCCCGCTTTACGGCCCGTTGAAAGCTCTTTCGGAACAGGAAGCGGAGAAATGGTTCCCGAAGAAAACGCTTATCATTCGGCCCGGCTTGATTGTGGGGCCCGGAGATCAGACGGATCGATTCACCTACTGGCCGGTGCGCGTGGATCGGGGCGGTGAGGTGCTTGCACCCGGTGAGGCAAAGGATCCGGTGCAATTCATCGATGCGCGTGACCTGGCCGAATGGACGATCCGCACGGTCGAGAACGGCGAGACGGGCATTCGCGTAGTAAGAGTTCTGTTTGTCATCGCTGAGATTCTCATACGGGACGAGGGCGATGGTTTTATTCGGTATGGTGCCCAAGGATTGAATAATCATTTGCGTAGATTTCGAAATCGAATAACCGTTGCTGAGTGGCCGTTGCCAGTAACGTCACACAAACACATCAGGTGCTAACTGCGTTTTAGACAGTGACGAACAGCCTTATCTGCAGCCACCTCGAGGGTTAAAGCAACGAGCTTTCACGCCCGGTTTCTTGTCGCGGCTCTTGGCGTGGTGATCCTGCCGAGTCTTCTCCATGCCGATGAGCAGCCGGAAGAGGGACGCACGCGCGTTACCTCCGAAGGGATCAGTTCGAATCCCGGCGCGGTCGATATCACCACCGGCACGGGTGAGCTGGCCGGAGCTATAGAGACATCTGCGGGGTGGCCGAAAAAAGACTCAGGAGTTTTTCTCGGCGGGGTATGGGTTGGCGACGCAAATGGTCTGCTCTCCGGCGGCGCCGAACCGGGCAAATGGAGCTTTAACAGCCTCCTGATCATCGGAGCAGCCATCGATTCCAACAAACTGGTGGGCTGGAACGGCGGAACGCTCGGAGTTCAGTTTTTGCAGTTCAACGGCCAGCCCACTAATCAACAGGCGGGCAGCGTGCAGGGTTACAATTCTCTGCCAGGGCCAGAGCCGCTCGACCGCTCTCAGCTTTACCAGCTTTGGTGGAGGCAGGAACTCTTTGACGGGAAGCTCATCCTTCGAATCGGCAAGGTCGTCCCGACTAACGATTTCAATAACGTCCTGCGCCCCGTTCCGACGCAGGACGAATCGCAATTCATTCCCTCAGTGTCCGGCCTGATCTTCACGCCTGTTTTTGTGAATCCCACACTGCTTGGGGTGATGCCCGGTTATTACAACTCTGCCTATGGGGCGACGACCACTTTTGCTCCAACGAACAATTTCTATTTGTCCTATGGTGTGTACGACGGGAACGGCGCCAACGGCACGCAAACCGGGCTGAGAGGCCCGCAATTCAATGGGTATTATTTCAATATCGGGGAGGCGGGCACGGCGTGGGAAATGGGGAGCGACAATCTGCCAGGTTCATTCGGCGTCGGCTTGTGGAAACAATCGGGCCAGTTGCGCACTGGAAATGTGACCGAATCCGGCGCGACGGGTGTTTATATTTTTGGTTCCCAGCGTGTGTGGTTTCGTCATCCGGGAAAGGACAACAGCGGCATTACGAGTTTTTTCCAGTTTGGCGTGAACGACTCGGAAACGCTGCCCGTCCATCAATATTTCGGATCCGGTCTGACGGCCTTCGGACTTGTGCCGGGAAGATCGCAGGATTCAATCGGCGCAGGCATGGCGTGGTCCCGGCTGAACGGGAATATTTTCCAACGCAGCAGTGAATTGATGTTTCAGGCTTATTATCAAGCTCATCTCTTCGCAGGCACGTATGTCGAACCGGTGATCAGCTGTATCCCGACCCCCGGAGCCAGCCGCGATCTCGGTGCCGCGTGGGCAACCACGTTGCGAGTCACCGTTCTCTTTTAAACAAAGATGAATAGCCCAACGAACTCTTCCAGCAATTCCGTCAAGCTCGTCAGCGCGATGCGGGTTCGGGAAAACATGAAGGACCAGTTTCTCGAATGGAATGGACGCGTCGCCGACGCGTTGCTGGGCAGCGCGGGTTTCACAAGCCGCGAAGTCATTCCACCGCAAACCGAGGAAATTCGAGAGTGGGTCTTTATCTCACGCTTTGATTCCATCGAGCATCTCCGCGGATGGCGCGCGAGCGAGGCGCGCAACCGTCTGCTTGAGCAAGTGAAACCGTTGCTCGATGGAGAATTCACCGAGCTGGTCGGTGACGCCGCAGCGCAATATCATCTGGAAAACAGCGTCACCGAGGTGATTCTCGAGCAGGTTGCGCCCGGGAAAGAGGGAGCCTACCAGGAATGGTCGAATCGCATTCAACAGGCGCAGGCTGCGTCTCCCGGGTATCAGGGCGGATATTCCCAGCCACCGGAAACTGCAGGGGCGGGTTGGATGACGCTGATGCGCTTTTCCAGCATTGACGATCTCAATCGATGGATGAATTCCCCTGCGCGCAAAGCGCTGCTTGAAGAGGCGAAAGATCTCGTCGCCACGTCTTATCAGCACCGGGTTGATACTTC
>JACDBM010000364.1 GCA_013694945.1 Chthoniobacterales bacterium | reverse complement strand
GGCCGCTACATCGATCGCCGCGACACCAAAGACTCGCCTCTCGTCGTCATGATCAATCAGGCTTTTGCCAAGCAACATTTCCCGAATGTGAATCCGATCGGGCAACGGGTCATGATCGATCAGGACGACGACAAAGCGCCGCCATGCGAGGTCGTCGGCGTGGTGGCGAATACTCGGCACGACAACCTGACCGACGAGCCCGGGCCCGAATTCTACGTGCCGATCATGCAAGATCCCCAGCGCCAGCTCGATTTTGTTTTCCGAACCAGCGCCGTGAATCCAGCGGGCTTGAACATGACGGTGAAGAACGCTGTGCACGACCTCGACAAGGACATTTACGTGGCGCCGTTCGAGCCGATGGAGCAATTTCTTTCGCTGCAACTCGCGCAGCCGCGCTTCAACATGATGCTGCTGGTCGCGTTTGCCGGCGTGGCCATGATCCTGGCGGCGATCGGAATTTACGGCGTGATCGCCTACAGTGTGACGCAGCGGACGCGCGAGATTGGTATTCGTATGGCGCTGGGCGCGCAAAAGGAACAGATGCTCGGCATGATGTTGCGGCAGAGTCTTATGCTGGTGGTGATCGGTCTCGCGCTCGGACTGGCGGCAGCGATTGCGGCGACCCGGCTTTTGGCGGCGCTGCTCTACGGCGTGGGCGCAAACGATCTCACGACTTACGCCGTGGTGGTCGGGTTGTTAGGCGGCGCGGCGTTGCTCGCGAGTTACATTCCGGCGCGTCGCGCCATGCGGGTCGATCCAATGGTGGCGCTGCGTTATGAATAGACGTTGCGAAAGAAGCTGGGTAGCGCGCGCGTCTCGCGTGCTGGTTTCGGTGTCTCACCGAAACAATCTTTCATCTACAATGCCGCCAGCGGAAAGTTCGCGATTGCGGGACGCAATCGCCAGCATGCGAGACGCACGCGCTACCCAGAGGATGAACGCGCGCAGCATAGCTACCTATGATTTCCGACCTTAAATTCGCCGTCCGTTCGTTAGGCAAACGACCCGGCTTTACGCTTGTTGCCATCGCGACCCTGGCCCTCGGCATCGGTGCCTCGACCGCAATCTTCAGCGTTCTCGATGCCGTGCTCTTGCGGCCGCTGCCTTATCCCGAGCAGGAACGGCTCGTCGAAGTTCGCGAGCTGAACGAAGCCGGCCGAGGGATGCCATTCGCCGAACCGAACTTCGATGATCTTCACGCGCGCAGCCGAAGCTTCGACGCACTCGCCAAGTACAACGAGAGCCCTGAAGCAGTGGCCGGCGGGAGCGAACCGGTGCGGACGAATGTCTGCGCGGTCTCGCATGATTTTTTCCGCGTCCTCGGAGTGAAGGCTTTCGCGGGCCGGCTTTTATTCACGGGGGGGGAAACAGATGGCCATCAAAGCGTGGTGGTCAGCTATGGGTTCTGGAAGCGGATGCTGGGCGGACGGATGGATCTGGAGGGCGCGACGCTCCGTTTCGCGAGCCGCACCTTCGCGGTCATCGGCGTGTTGCCGCCCGCGGTGGAGTTTCCGCCAACCGGCGAAGTCTGGTTTCCGTCCGCAATTTATCCGCCAAATCCTTCGCGCACCGGACACAATTGGCGGGTCATGGGACGGTTGCGTGATGGCGTTTCGCCCGAGCAGGCGCGAGGGGAGATCGCAGCCATCGGCCAGCAACTGAAACGCGAACACGGCCCGCAAACCGATGCCGCCAGCTTCGGCATGACGCCGCTGCGCGAACGAATGGTGAGGGACGTTCGCGGCATGCTCTGGGTGCTTTGCGGGGCGGTCGGACTCCTGCTCGTGATCGCCTGTTCGAACGTCGCTAATCTATTACTCGTGAGGGCAACTGCCCGGCGCAAGGAGATGGCCTTGCGCGCGGCCCTGGGCGCGTCGCGCTGGAGGTTGGCGCGCCAATTCCTCATCGAAACTGTCGTGCTTACGCTCTGCGCTGGAGCGCTCGGTGTGCTCATGGCGTTCTGGGGCGTCGATCTCATTGTCGGCCTGTATCACGGCAATCTTCCGCGCGTCGGGCAGGTCGAGGTCAATCTTTCCGTGCTCCTTTTCTCGCTCGGCGTCTCGTTAGCCGTCGGGCTCGTGCTCGGTTTGGTGCCCGCGTTGCATGTCTCGCAACGGCAACTGCAAGCATCGCTCCAGGACGCGGGGCGCGGGACGTCGAGCGGTCGCTCGACTTCGCGGGTGCGTAATTTTCTCATTGTCGCGCAGGTCGCGCTGACGCTGATGTTGCTCGTGGGCGCGGGCCTCCTGGGTCGAAGTTTCCAACGGTTGCTGGAAGTTGATCCGGGATTTCAACCCGAGAGCGCGGTCACGATGAGCATCTCGCAGCCCGACCCGGAAGAGCCGGCAGATCGGCGTCGGCTCGCGCAAATGTATCAGCGATTGCTCGAGCGTTTGCAGGCTTTGCCCGGTGTGATCGCGCTCGGCGGAATCAATGCGCTGCCCCTGAGCGGCAGCGGCGGCAACGGCACTTTCATCATTGAGGAAGGCGCGAAGACGGCGGAGACAATGGAAGATCTGACCCGGCAATTTTCTGCGCTGAGGGGAACGGACAAACTGGGGGACGCGGAATTCCGCGTTGCCAGTGCCGGCTATTTTGCGGCGATGCAAATCCCGCTACTGCGCGGACGGCTCTTTCAGGAATCGGATGGCCCGGATGCGCCGCACGCCGCACTCATCAGCCAGGCGCTGGCCCGGCAAAAGTGGCCTAACGAGGACCCGATCGGCCGGCAATTGCAGTTCGGCGGGATGGATGGCGATCTCCATTTGCTGCAGATCGTCGGCGTGGTGGGGGATGTTCGGGACGACGGTCTGGATGTGAAACCGCATCCGATGGTGTACGTAAATTACTTTCAGCGCCCGCGCTACGCCTCACAATTTGCCATCGTTCTCCGCGGCTACGGTGATCCTGCGGCCTTGATCGACGCGATGCGGCGTGAGGCGCGGGTGTTGAACCCGGAAATGCCCACGAGCTTTCAGACGCTCGACCAGCTGGTCTCCGCCTCACTCGACAACCGGCGCTTCAGCATGACGATGCTCGGCCTCTTTTCCGGCGCGGCGCTCGCACTCGCGATGGTCGGTCTCTACGGCATCATGTCC
>JACDBM010000373.1 GCA_013694945.1 Chthoniobacterales bacterium | reverse complement strand
CGCGGCGGGTTCCAAGTTGGTTTCTGTTCTCCCAGAAAGATCGGCACGAACTGGTTCATTCCGGCGTTCGTGAAGAGCAGGTTGGGCGAATCTGGCAGGAGCGATGACGAAGGAACGATGGTGTGTTGTTTCTCCCTGAAGAAATCGAGGAACGATTGGCGGATCTGCGCAGAGGTCATGGTTGGCCCGAAACCGTACTCCGAAGCAGGCCAGTTTTCATCATGCAAAGGCATGCTGTTGCAGCGGATATTTCCTCTTCTCCTTTGAGGAGTACAAATGGAATAAAGAGGCAAGACTTTGCACGATTGTCGGCAGCGTGCTCGCGCGAGAAACGCATTGCTCGAGATGAGATGGCGCAACGCCTGTGTCGCCGCTCCTCGTAAACTGTTGGCCAGCTACACAAACGTCTTGATTAATCGGGAACGGCCTAATGCGTTGATAACGCGGCTACTTCTTCTCGTCATCGAGCTTTGTTTTGACGGCAGCCTCGATCTCTTCGTAAAGCGCGTGATCGTTCTTGAGCACATCCTTTGCAGCGTCACGTCCTTGGGCCAGCTGCGTCCCTTTATAGCTGAGCCACGAACCGCGTTTCTCGACGATCTGTTTCTCGAGCGCGAGATCGAGCAAGGCACCGGTCGAGGAGATCCCCTCGTTATACATGATGTCGAATTCTGCTTCCGTAAACGGCGGCGCCACCTTGTTTTTCACTACCTTCACTCGTGTGCGGTTTCCCGTCACAACCCCGTCCGTCTGTTTGATCGCGCCGATGCGGCGGATATCAACGCGGACACTGGCGTAAAACTTCAGTGCCTTGCCTCCCGGCGTTGTCTCGGGATTGCCAAACATGACGCCGATTTTTTCGCGGATTTGATTTGTGAAGATGCAACAGGTGCGGGCTTTTGAAATCAGGGAAGTGAGTTTCCGGAGCGCCGCGCTCATCAGTCGCGCCTGCGCGCCAACTGTTGAATCGCCGATCTCTCCTTCGAGCTCCTGTTTCGTTACCAGTGCTGCCACGGAATCAAGGACGATCACATCAAGGGCGTTGGAGCGAACGAGGGTCTCGACGATGCGGAGGGCTTCCTCGCCGGAGCTGGGTTGCGAGACTAGGAGGTCGTCCATGTTCACGCCGAGACGACGCGCATATTGCGGGTCGAGCGCGTGCTCGACATCAATGAAGGCGGCGAGGCCACCGCGTCTTTGCGCTTGCGCAATCACGGTCAACGTCAGCGTCGTTTTCCCGGATGACTCGGGGCCGTAGACTTCCACCACGCGGCCTCGTGGAAAGCCTCCGACGCCGAGTGCGCGATCGATCAGGATGTTACCCGTGGGGATGACGTCAATCTCGACGATTTTTTCGTCACCCAGGCGCATAATCGCTCCATCGCCGTAGTCCTTGGCGATCTGCTGAATAGCGAGATCAAGGTTCTTGTTGCGGGCAATTATGAGCTTGTCTTCGCCCGCTTTCTCTTCGGTTTTGGTGGCCATAAGATGCTCTCTACCTAATGCGCTTTGGCAGCGGTCGCCAAGTACAAAGCCCTGGAGCGAAGCATCTGCGACGTGAGATCTCTCGCAATCATCCATCGACGGACGAATCCCGGCAAAAAGAAAAGCCGCAAACCGTGCAGGTTTGCGGCTCCTTTTAGATTCAAACTTTCGTTACGAAACAGTGATCTTGCGCGGCTTTACCTGCTCGGCCTTGGGCAGAATCAAGGTCACCAGTCCCTGCTCAATCGTCGCGCTGATCTTGCCAGCGTCGATCGACGGATCGAGCTCAAAGCTCCGCCGGAAGTTTTCGCGCCGGGACTCGCGGTGAACGATGTTGCCGGCCACAGTTGGTAGTGAACGCCTTCCCACGATCGTGAGTTCATTGTTCTCCACCCACATTTCGAGGCCTTCTTTGTTCACACCCGGCATTTCCACTTGTAACGTGTATCCGTCTCCATTTTCACGGACGGTGGCGGCGGGAGCGACGAAGCGATCCGTCGCCTGCTGGCCGTTCGCACCCTTCTTGGTGCGATCTTCTCGAACTAAAGTCTCCATTCTCTGGTTTCCTTTCCTATGACACTTTTGCTCTGCGAATACGCGAGCGGTTTAACTAGCTGACGTTAACCTGAATCTGCTTGGGCTTGACCTCTTCCGCTTTGGGCAACGTCACGGTAAGCACACCATCCTTGTAGCTGGCGTTGACGTTGTTTGAGTCCACACGAGTGGGCAACGAGATGCTGCGCCGGAACCGGCCGACGAAACGCTCAGTCCGAGCGTTCTTGTCTCCTTCCGCTGCTTCCTCTTTGCGTTCACCGCTGATTGTCAAGATGCCGTCATGCAGCGACAGCTCGATGTCTTCCTTCCGCATCCCCGGCAACTCGACGATGGCCACCACGTCGTCATTCGTCTGGTAAAGATCGAGCGCCCGGCGTCCTGCCATTGAACAGCTGCGCCTGGGTCATTGGAGCTGTCCAGGAAGGGCCTTCAAACAAGCTGTTGATCTCATCGCGGAGGTTCGTCAAGCGATCGAATGACCGCCACATCGACAGATCTGGATTCTGATAACGTATTAAACTCATGCTGTATGTTCCTTTCTGGTTAAGAGTCGCGTCTTAATAGCTATCCAGATGCCAGCATTGTTTTCGCGCACCTGATCTGACGTATTGTGCTGATT
>JACDBM010000328.1 GCA_013694945.1 Chthoniobacterales bacterium | reverse complement strand
ATGCGACCGTCCTCATCTTCGATCGATACCTGCGATTGATCGTTACGAGCGGCCAACACGAAATCGGGGTGCTCGATGCGATACTCCCGTCCATCGGTCATTCGAATTATGAAGGGCTGAAACGGAACAGCTTGGAGCAACTCGCGGACGCGTCGTTTCACCGGCACGATTTTACTCGCGGCTTCGGCATCGTCGAGATCGCGCGCTCAACGTTTTACTTGTCAACACAGGCCAATCGTGTGACTGTGCGCGACTTTTCCCGAGCCATGGCGTTCGCAATTATCAAAACGGGCGGCAGACAACACCGCGTCGCTGAGGGTGACATCATCGATGTCGACTTTCTCGACTCGGAGATTGGCAAGGAAGGCGTGTTCGCAGACGTCCTTTTCCATGGCGACGGTGAGAACCTCACCCACGGCACACCGCTCATCGAAGGCGCCACAGTCACGGGGGAAGTCATTGAACAGCGCAAGGACAAGAAGGTAATCGCGTTCAAGTATCGCCGCCGGAAGGGTTATCATCGCACCGTCGGTCACCGCAGGAAATTGACTCGCGTGAAGATCACCGGGATAAGCCTTGGCTCGAACTCGAAATCAGCGGAGTAGAACCTTATGGCTCATAAAAAGGGACAAGGCAGCGTTAAGAACGGCCGCGACAGCGTTAGCAAACGTCTGGGCGTCAAGAAATTTGGCAGCGAAGCCGTCGTTGCAGGGAACATCATCGTCCGCCAGCGCGGGACGAAGTTTCTTCCGGGGAAAAATGTCGGCCTCGGTCGCGACTACACCATTTTCGCGCTTGTGGACGGACAGGTTCGATTCGATCGCGCGGGACGTCGCGTGAATGTCGAGTCCGTCGCTGCGACTCCGTAGCGCGCGCTTCTTCGCCAGTCGCTCGTGGCCAGGCGCTCGAGGTGTTGTTCGCCGCGGCCCGCGACGGCGGACCTAACGAGAACGTTGCCGACGCGGTGTGCATTGCGCTATAACAATTTCACGCATGAAATATAAAACCTACCTTCTCTTCGGCGCGCCCGGCAGCGGCAAAGGCACCCAGGGCAAAACGCTGGGTACGATCCCGCGTTACTTTCATTGCGCCTGCGGCGACGTTTTCCGCTCTATCGATACGCGCACGAAGGTAGGAGCCGCGTTTTTGGAACACTCGAGCAAGGGCCAACTCGTTCCAAATGAGATCACGGTTGAGCTTTGGAAAGCGCGCATCGACGCCGCGGTCGATGGCCACGAATTTAAACCGGACATCGACACACTCGTGCTCGATGGCATCCCGCGGAATGTCGGTCAGGCGAAAATCATGGACGACCTGATCGAGGTCGAAAAGGTATTCCATCTCTCCTGCCCGAATCGGGACGCTCTTTTCACTCGTTTGAAAAAGCGTGCGCTCAAAGACAACCGTCTGGACGATGCGAACGAAGAGGTCATTAAGCGCCGCCTCGCGACCTATGAAGAGGAATCAAAGCCGGTACTCGGCCATTACGGAGAGGATCGAATCACTTGCATTGACGCGACCCAGCCGCCGGCGAGAGTTTTGCTGCGAATTCTGGAGAGCGTAAACGGGTTTAACGGGCAGCATGAGCCAGCAACAGTTTGAGAATTTTACCGCCTCGAGTCTCTACTGCGAAAAATGCAAAGTGGCGATGCCGGTTCGCGAGCGTCTGCTCCTAATCTTGCCGGATAAGGAAATCTACGATTATCTCTGCACCGGCTGTGCTTCCTCCGTCGGATCGCGCGAGGTCACGGCGGGCGAAAAGTTAATGGCGGAAAGCCTGAAAGGCCGCCGCCCCGGCCGCACTGCTTCCGCTCCGCGCATCCAGCTTTAACGCGCCATGCGCGTTGTTTTCATTGGCACGGGAGAAATCGGCGTGCCGACACTTCAGTGGCTGCTCGAATCGAGCAAGCACGAACTCGTCGGCCTCGTGACGCAGCCGGACAGGCCTGCAGGACGCAATCAGCAAATCCAAACGCCGCCGGCTAAAACCGCTTTGGCGGAGTCGCACCTCCCGATTCTGCAGCCGGAACGCATCAACAACGCTGAAGCAGTGGGCGAAATTCGCAGTCTTGTTCCCGAGGTGATTGTGGTGATGGCTTACGGACAAATTCTGCCGCGACGCGTTCTCGAGATTCCCACAATTGCTTGTCTGAATCTTCATGCCTCGCTTCTCCCTCGACATCGCGGCGCCGCACCGATTCAGGCAGCAATCGCCGCCGGAGATCGGGAAACAGGAGTCACGGTCATGTACATGGATGAGGGTCTCGACACCGGAGACGTGCTGTTGCAATCGCTAACCGAGATCGCTCCCGGTGAAACGGGTCGGTCGCTGCATGATCGGCTGGCGAAAATCGCACCGGCTGCTTTGAAGGAGGCGCTGAAGCAGCTCGAGGCCGGAACTGCTCCTCGCATCCCGCAGAATCCCTCCGAGGCTACCTCGGCGCCAAAGCTCGAACGGGAAGATGGAGCCATCAATTGGAGCGACTCGGCGGAGCAGGTCGAGCGAAAGATTCGCGCATTCGATCCCTGGCCCGGCACTTACACGCTGATCAGTGATGGTGCCGGGCAAAAACAGAAGCTGAAGATTTTCAGCGCAACGCCGCAGCCGGGAGACGAACAACCCCCGGGCCACGTTGCTGGGGCCACGAGCGACCGCCTTCTCATTGCTACCGGCAATGGTCTGCTTCGGCTCGGCGAAGTTCAGCTCGAAGGCAAAAAGCGGATGAGCGCGGTTGACTTCGTCCGCGGCCATCCTTGGGTCGCGCGGGCAGTATTTCTGCCGCCGGCTCCGCTTGAGCATTTTCCTTCCCAAGCTTGAGACGTTCTGTTTGATGGTTGCCGCTCATGGACAGCGAAGCACCCGTGCCCGTATTCAAACGCATCGTCATCAAGCTGAGCGGTGAAGCTTTACGGGAGCCGGGCTCACGGGAAAACATTTCTCCGCAAATCGTGCGCGACATTGCGCATCGCATCAAAGATGTCAAAGACTTGGGCGTGCAGACTTCCGTGGTGGTCGGCGGCGGCAACATCTGGCGCGGCCTGTCGGCTAGTCATCGAGGAATGGACCGGACGACTGCAGACTACATGGGCATGCTGGCAACCGTGATCAATGGCCTCGCTCTGAAGTCAGGTCTCGACGAGCTCGGAGTGGAGACCCGCGTGCAAACAGCGATCGAGATGCAGAACGTTGCCGAGCCTTTTATCCTCGGCCGCGCGATCCGCCATCTTGAAGTGGGACGCGTTGTGATCTTCGTCGCGGGCACGGGGAACCCGTACTTCTCGACGGATACAACGGCTGCCCTCCGCGCTAGTGAGATCCGCGCGGACGTAATATTGAAGGCGACAAAGGTGGACGGCGTTTACGATTCCGATCCGAACCAGAACTCGGACGCAAAACGCTTCGAGCGTATCAGCTACAGCGATGCGCTCACGCAACGCCTGAAGGTGATGGATTCGACGGCGTTCAGTCTCTGCATGGACAACAAAATTCCCATCATCGTGTTCGACATGAACAGAGCGAGTAGTTTTATCGACATTGTCCTCGGCCGAACGGTTGGGACCGTTGTTTCCGAGTAACCTCCTGCCGTTGCCGCGCGAATTCGGGATTGCGATTGGCTTCGCGCCCGCTTTCATTGCGAACACGATGAGCGTTGAAGAGATCCTTTTCGAAGCTGAGGAGGCGATGGAGAAAAGCGTAGATTACATGATCCATGAATTCTCCGCTGTCCGGACGGGGAAAGCGTCCCCGGCGTTGGTCGAGAATGTGGACGTGGAAGCTTACGGCTCATCCATGAAGCTGAAGCAATTGGCGCTCATCACCACGCCGGAGCCGCGACTCCTGGTGGTGCAGCCTTTTGATGCTTCGACGATCAGGGACGTCGAAAAAGCACTCAAGGAATCGAAAATTGGGATCCAGCCGCTGGTCGATGGAAAGATCATCCGATTGCCCATCCCGGAGCTATCCGAGGAGCGGCGCAAAGACCTCGTAAAATCGCTTCGACAAATGGCGGAAGAAGCGCGTGTGCGTGTCCGTGGGAATCGCCGAACCGCAATCGATGAAGCGAAAAAGCTGAAAACGGCCGGAGATCTCACGGAAGATGGCTTGCGAGATATTGAGGCAGATGTGCAAAAGCTGACGGATCGCTTCGTCACTTCAGTGGACGATCACTTCGAGCGCAAAGAAGCCGAAGTGATGAAGGTCTAGCACATCTTCCTCTTCTTTCCGACGTCCCTTTCAGTGCTGGAGGAAGGGAAAGAGGAAAAGGCAGGAAATGGTTACAGCCGCACCAGGTCGAGCAGGAACTGGCACCAAAGGTAGACCATGCCGCGCCAGGAATATTTCACCTCGCCATCAGCAGTCGGCGTGAGCACGCCCTGCTTGATGTTGTGGGCGATCTGCGCGCGGAGATCGTTCTCGATTTCCGCCTCGATGCGATCTTCATCCATCGCATCAATTACGCTCGTCTCGACCTGATTAGTGCGCAGATACTCTTTGTGGCTCTGGTAAAGCTGCCAAAAAGATTGATCGGGCCGCTGCCGATTAATCCGGAACTGTGGCGTCAGTTTTAGCCCATAGGAGAGCGGGTAGTTCCAGGTCGTCCAAATGATCCCATCACGCGCGCGGGACGAAATCCGGAGATAATAGAAGGAGAGATCATTTTGCTCGTTCAGGCAAATGGTTGCCTGCGCGCGATCTTCCTCTTTGTAGAAAAGCCGAAAAAACTGCCGGTAATCTTCCCAATCCCAACCTGCATCGTTCACATGGACGAAGTCGGCGCTCTCGATCTCACGCGTAATCTCATTCAGAGAAGGAAACACCTCTGAGGAAGGTGGACTCTTCGGGCGAAGTGCCTTCTCCTTCGGCAATCGCAGCGCGCGTATTCGCGTCAGGATTTCCAGCCAGGGCAAGAAGAGCCAGGCAAGAGCACCGACGATTCCCCAGATCCAGCTGCCGCTGGCGAAGTATACCGCGAGGAAAGTCGCAACGAGAATGCCGAAGGCGCCAGCCTTTTGCGCGGTAGGCGTCTGGTAGCTCCGCAGGGCCACGCTGAGCACAGCAACGCCCAGCGTCATGAAAAGACCAAACATTAAGGCTTAATTTCGTGCTCGCTTAGGAACTTCTCCAGCTGGTCGGTATCAAAATTTGCCAGCACTTCCTCGCCGGCCACGAGCGTCGGCACGTACCTCTGATCGGACAACTCCGTCATCTCCTTGTACGCGTCGCGGTCCTGACCAACATCGATTTCCGTGAACTTATAGCCGCGCTCGGTCAGATACTCTTTGGCGTCGATGCACCAGGAGCACCATTCGCGGCTGTAAAGCTTAATTTCTGTCGCCACGCCTTGAATAAACAGACGCCGCGAATTGCGTCAACACACACGGGGCGTCCCTTTTCAAACGTCGCGCCTGACACATTCCTCGAGAGTCGGGATAGCGCCGCCGAACGGCCAGCAGCTCAGTAAGACTTCGCCCAAACGACGCGTTGCGGACTGGGCGCGCCGCTGAAGATGCACGTGCCTGATTCATTAGGGCGGCCACTTTCGTCCAAAAATGGGATGCAGCGAATCGTCACCTTCAGATCTCTCTTTACTTGCTCCTCGATCTCGCGAGAGCCCGACCAGTGCGCCAGCGCAAAGCCGCCGTGGATCTCCGGCTTTTCGGAGTTGTTCGGCGTGAAAAAGTCGTAGAATTGCCTCTTCGTCTCTATCACGCGGGTGTTTTCGTCGCGGAACTGCTTTGCGCGATCGAGAAGGCTGAGCTGAATCGCCTTCAACAGTCCGGCAACTGCTGCCGGGAAATCTGCGGCAGCCACGAAAGTTTTTGCCTTGATTGGCTGATCACGGCGGCTAACCGCGATGCTGCCGGACTCCAGGTCACGTGGTCCGATTTCAACCCGAATCGGAACGCCTTTCTTGATCCACTCCCAGTTCTTGACCCCGCCACCGAGATCGCGGCGATCAACTTCTACTTCGATCGGCGAGCCGGCGTATCGGACATCACGCAGGGCAGCTGCCAGATTGTCTGCTGCCGAAGGGACGGCTGTTCGTGTCTCGTCCTTCGGCGTGATTGGGATAATCACTACATGCGTCTGCGCGATGCGTGGCGGCAAGACGAGACCGTCGTCGTCGGCATGCGCCATGATCAGGGTTCCGACGAGCCGCGTGCTCATCCCCCAACTCGTCGTCCATCCAAACTGCTGTTGCCCCTCGCGGGTTTGAAATCGAATCCCGCTGGCCCGGGAAAAGTTCTGGCCCAGGAAGTGCGAGGTTCCCGCCTGGATCGCTTTCCGGTCCTGCACCATCGCCTCGATGCAAAATGTCTGCACCGCGCCGGGAAATCGCTCGCTCTCAGATTTCTCGCCGCTGAAGACCGGAATCGCGAGGTGATCGCGCACGAATGTCTCGTAGACATCGAGCATGCGCTTGGTTTCCTCCCGCGCTTCCGCTTCGCTCTCGTGAACGGTGTGTCCTTCCTGCCAAAGAAACTCAGTCGTCCGCAAAAACACACGCGGCCGCATTTCCCACCGGACCACGTTGGCCCATTGATTGATCAGGATCGGGAGATCGCGATAGCTCTGCACCCACTTCGCGTAAGTCGCGCCAATGATCGTCTCGGAGGTCGGCCGAACGACGAGCGGCTCAGCCAAAGGACTTGCTGGAACCATTTTCCCGGAGGCGTCCACCTCCAGGCGGCTGTGTGTGACGACCGCGCACTCCTTCGCGAATCCCTCCACGTGCGCAGCTTCCTTCTCGAAATAGCTCAGCGGGATGAAGAGTGGGAAATAGGCGTTTTTGTGCCCTGTGGCCTTGAACATCGCGTCGAGCTGACGCTGCATATTTTCCCAAATCGCGTAGCCCCAGGGCCGTATGACCATGCAGCCGCGCACGTCCGACGGCTCGGCTAACTCAGCAGCGCGTATCACCTGCTGATACCACTCGGGAAAGTCTTCCTCCCGCCGCGGGGTGATCGCTGTCCGGGCGGCGACAGGTGCGTTGGCCATTAGCGCGGCGAAAGTAGACTCTCGGAAAAGAAATGGCCAGTAGCCAATTGCTCGGCACGCACACAACTGCAATGCGAGTGGGTCATCGCACAGCGCAAGCCAGAGTTCCTCGTCATCTTCGCTCCCGGGAAGCAGTAGAGCTGACGTAAACGCATCAACGCTGGATCGCTTTCAGGATTACGAATGCGCACGTCTGCACCGGCGATTCGTGCTGACTTTGGCAGATCGAGGGGCAGACGAAACTCGAGGAACAAGCAGTTGACACCCTCCGGGGCGCCCCGTAATTTCGCTGCCCTTCCCGCCCGATGAAGACTTTTTCTGCAAAAGCTAACGAGGTCCCCCGCAAATGGTGGATCATCGACGCCACAGACCAGGTGCTTGGACAAGTGGCTGTGAAGGCCGCCAACCTCCTGCGCGGCAAGGAGAAGGCAATTTACACCACGCACGTGGACACAGGCGATTTCGTTGTGGTTATCAACGCCGAGAAGGTTCGGCTTACGGGCAAAAAGGAAGAGCAAAAGACGTATATGAGCTTCTCCGGCTTCGTTGGCGGACATAAGACTGAGAACGCTCGGGCTCGACGCGCTCGCCACCCAGAGCTTTTGGTCGAGCGCGCGATCCGCGGCATGATTCCGCACAATAAACTTGGCCGCGCCGTTTACCGGAAGCTCAAGGTCTATCGAGGGAATCTGCACCCCCACTCGGCCCAGCAGCCGGCTGCCGTCAGTCTCTCTCACTAAGGAGTCTTTTGTATGGCAACTACTGACGAAATCATCGCCACCGGCCGGCGGAAAACCGCTGTCGCTCGAATCCGGATGACGGCGGGGAACGGCCGGATCGATGTGAACGGGAAATCGTTCGACGAATACTTCCCCACGATCCCGCTGCAGAATACGGTTCTTCAGCCGTTGCAGGTGGTGAAGCTCACAAATTCATACGATCTCTCGATCAACGCCTCGGGCGGCGGTGCGACAGGTCAGGCCGGTGCGGCGCGCCTCGCGATTGCCCGCGCTCTGCTTCAGGTGGACGCGAATCTACGCGGCACGCTGAAGGCTGAAGGTTTGCTCCGGCGCGATCCGCGCATGAAAGAGCGAAAGAAATCCGGTCAGCCCGGCGCACGGAAACGCTTCCAATTCTCGAAGCGGTAGCCGCTCCCTCGTCGTCGTAGAGGCAGCGCCAGTTGGCTGCCAATTCCGTCATCGACAAACAAGAGTTAGTTTAGCGCGGGTAACGTTGTAGCGACCGCGCTCTGTCGCCGTTATACGCGCGAGGTAAACGAGCGACGCGTCGAAATTGAACAGCCAGCCCTTTGAACCTTCTTGCGCTGCTCTTCCCAACGGCGGCGTAATCGCGACAGAGCGCAGTCGCTCCAGTGCCATCAAACGCCTTATGGAGTTGCCGTAGCAGACGCTGCCGGAGCCACCGACTCGGCTGGCGAAGCAACAGACCCGGCTTCAGCGGCGGCACCTGCCTGCTCGACCGCAGCCTGGTCGATTTCGGGCGTTGCTGCTCCAGCGGATGCGCCCCTCTCCGGCGGTCCCTTCAACGTTCGCAGGTGTCGCGTCGCTTCCGTCGCAGCGTAGCTCTCGCGATACTGAGTAAGAACCGTTTCGCAAACCCGTAGCGCGCCTTCAACGTCACCTTTGGCCTTCAGCAACGGCACCGTTGCGAGCAG
>JACDBM010000325.1 GCA_013694945.1 Chthoniobacterales bacterium | reverse complement strand
CCGGCAACAAGAACGTTTGCACCATTTTCGACGCAAACTTTCGCTGTGTCGAAGTTGATTCCGCCGTCGACTTCGACGTCGAGCTGACTGTCACGGGATTGCTGCCAAGTGCGGGCCGCGCGCACTTTCTCCATCATCTCGGGTCGAAACGCTTGCCCACCGAATCCAGGATGCACTGTCATGACGAGCAGCAGGTCGATCTCTGGCAGATACTGCTCGACCGAGGAAAACGGCGTCGCAGGGTTGAGCGAGAGTCCCGCGCGGCAACCGGCTGCGCGAATCACACTGAGGGTTTTTGACACCTCGTGCCGCGCGTCGGGTTCCACGTGGACCGTGATCGTGTTCGCCCCCGCCTCTACGAAGCGCGGCGCATAATGATGCGGATGCTGGATCATCAGATGAACGTCTAGAGGGAGCGTCGTTTCGTTTCGAACCGCGGCCACAACCGCTGGACCGAACGAGATGTTCTTGACGAAGTGCCCGTCCATGATGTCAAGGTGAAGCCAATCAGCGCCGGCGTCTTCCACGCGACGAACCTCGTCGGCTAAATGCGAAAAATCGGCCGCGAGCAGAGAAGGGGCGATGAGGACAAGCGGCACCATGGATCGGAAACTGTCGAACGGGCAACGTCCAACGTCCAACGCTTCACTGTAGAGTCATGAGCGAAACGGCACCGGTACAACGATACGCGAGAGTTCGAACGAATTCGAAATAGCTACGGGGTGAAGGTGAGCGGCGGCGTTCCGCTTTCCCGCGGCAGCTTTCCCTTGACGATGCCAGCGTCCGTTTCTAGATACACTGCGTTTCAGCCGGTCGTCATCCCGCGGCAGCGCACGGAAGCTGCTTCGGTCGAGGAGAAAAACGCGGCTCGGGCGGACTGGAACGCGTTCTCACTGACCTATCTACTCATGTTCAACGGACTTTTCGGCTGGTTATCCAGCGACATCGGCATTGATCTCGGCACGGCTAACACGCTCGTTTACGTCAAGGATCAAGGCATCGTGCTGCGAGAACCTTCGGTCGTGGCAGTGCAAGCAGGGACGAACAAAGTGCTCGCCGTTGGCGACGAGGCCAAACGGATGCTGGGCCGCACGCCCGCCAATATTGTCGCGGTGCGTCCGCTGAAGGATGGTGTGATCGCCGACTTCGAGGTGACCGAAGCAATGCTCCGTCACTTCATCGACAAGGTGCACAACCGCCGGATGGGAATGAAGCCCCACCCCCGGGTCGTCATCGCAGTGCCCTCAGGCATCACCGAAGTGGAAAAGCGCGCGGTACGCGAATCCGCCACCCATGCCGGTGCCCGCGAAGTTTACCTGATTGAAGAGCCAATGGCGGCGGCGATCGGCGTTGGGCTGCCGGTGCAGGATCCCGCCGGCAACATGATCATCGACATAGGCGGCGGCACGACGGAAGTCGCGTTGATCTCGCTCTCTGGAATTGTCTTCAGCCGCAGTGTGCGCGTAGCGGGCGATGAGCTCGATGAGGCCATCGTGCAATACATGAAGCGCGCCTACAATCTGATGATCGGCGAGCGCACGGCGGAGGAGATCAAAATAAAAATCGGCTCAGCTTATCCGAGTGACAAAGAGACGAGCGTGGAAGTGAAAGGTCGCGACCTCGTCGCAGGTCTGCCGAAGACGCTGACGATCACGTCGCAGGAAGTCCGCGAAGCGTTGCTCGAGCCGATCTCGACCATCGTGGATTCGGTTCGCATAACTTTGGAACGCTGTCCGCCGGAGCTTTCCGCCGATCTCGTCGATCGCGGTTTAGTGCTGGCCGGCGGTGGCGCGTTGCTGCGCGGTTTCGACAAGCTGTTGAGCGAGGAGACGGGATTGCCTGTCCATGTGGCGGAAGACCCGCTGAGTGCTGTCGCGGAAGGGACCGGCAAATGCCTCAATGAGCTCAAGTTTCTGCGTCAAGTCGCCTCGATCGATCGTTCCTGGCGGTAGAATGATTTCGGATTTCTGATTGCTGATTTGCGGCTTCGCCAATGGTGAACGCACCTTCTTCAAATCAGCATTCAGCAGTCAGAAGTCTCGAATTCCGATGAATCGCTCCAGCGTGGTGGCGTTGCTGGTGTTCGCGGCGGTTCTCGGATACTTCCTCAGTTTCGGGGCGGAAGGAACACGCAAGCTGCAAGCCGGGTTTTATGAGCTGATCGCACCATTTCTGACGACAGGCTCCGGATTAGAAAAACAGATCACTTCAATCCGGAAGGGTTTGAAGTCGCTCGAGGAGATGGAGCGCGATAACACAGCGCTGCGGGTGGAGAACCGCGCGTTGAAAGCGACGAATCAGGCCTTACGTGATGTGGAGCATGAGGTGAACCGCCTGCGCGGGGCGCTCTCGTATCGCGAACGTTCAGTGTTCAAATTGGTGCCGGCCGAGATTGTGACGCGGGATGCATCGACTTGGTGGCGCACGGTGACGATCAATCGCGGCAAGCGTGACGGGATCGCAGGCGACATGGCAGTCGTCACCGAGGAGGGCTTGGTGGGAAAGACGACAACCGCGAGCGAGAGTATTTCCGTTGTGCTCCTGATCTCGGACGAGAATTGCCGGGTCGCGGCGAGCGTCGAGGGCACACGCGAGCAAGGAATCGTTTCCGGCGAACGGGTGGCCGGCGCGTTGACACCTCTGCTGGATCTGAATTATCTCTCGAAGCAGGCGAACCTCCAGCCAGGACAGAAAACCTACACCTCCGGCGTAGGAGGCGTCTTTCCTCCGGGTCTCCTGATTGGCTCGGTGAAAGAATACAAAGTGCGGGAGCTGGACGGGCAGGCACGTCTCACCCCGGCGGTGGATCTTTCGAAGCTTGAGGATGTCTTCGTTGTGACAGGGCGGAAATGATCTTTTTTGTGATTCTCGTTGTTCTGGTGTTCCTGGCTCAAATGATTGAGCTGTTTATCCCGCCCCTCGAGTGGATGTACAATGCCCATATCTACGTCGTCCCTGTGATTGTCTTTTACGGAGCGATGGCGCTGCCATTTCCTTTGATGCTGGCCCTCGCGTTTGTCGCGGGATTTCTGCTGGACGCGCTAACAGTGCAACCAATCGGCGCCACAGTTGAAATCGCGCTCGGATGGTCAATACTCATCTACGCCGTGCTGGCGTCCATTATGCATGGCCTCAGGCCTCTGTTCATCCGAGGTCGCTGGGAGATCCATTGCATCATGAGCGGCATCTGCACGTCGCTGATCCTGCTCGGCCAATACCTGATGATTAGCTTCCGGCGCGGCTCCATTCTCTTTACCCCCGAGGCTTGGTGGCAAATCGCCGGCCCGGGCGTGATCGCGATGATCATAGCTCCTCTCGTCTTCTGGCTGCTGCATACAATCGGTGACGCCACGGGGAATCCATTTCTGCCAGAGCGGGAAACCTACCGATGAACCGCCGCCGTCTTAGCCCGCGTCTGCGCATTCAGGTGCTCGGGCTCTTCATGCTCCTGGGGCTGGGAGCCATCACGCTGCGCCTTTGGTGGGTGCAGGTGGCGCGGGGCGCAGAATGGACAGCGAAAATTCGCGGCAGCTCGGAAGTGACTGTGCGGATTCCGTCCGTGCGCGGTGAGATTCGCGACCGCAGCGGCCTCTCGCTGGTGCAGAATCGAGCCAGCTACGAGGTGGATTTTTATCTTCCGGAGATGGTGAAGGGTTACCGCCAGCGCATCGGCCAGCCGCCCGTCACGGAGTACCGGGCGACGATCAACGGCATGCCGAAAGACATGAAGGAAGCGGACATCGTGAAAATCGTGAACGATGGCGTGGTTCCTCGATTAGACGATCTGGACCTCGCCCGCGATTACAACGCGAACAAGCTCCAGAAGCATTATCGGACCAATACGGAGGTTCCATTCTCTTACATCAAGGACATCGACTTCGAGACGATGGCGAAGTTTTCGGAGCACGACGTCGGGCTGCCCGGTGTGGACATCGCGATCAAGCCGGTGCGTTCATATGTTTATGGAGCGCTCGCGGCGCACCTGCTCGGATATGTCGGCGCTCCGGACGATACGAACAAGGAAGAGGCGCGGAAGTTCACGTTCTACCAGAGCGACGTGGAAGGGAAATCGAACATCGAAAAATCGATGGACGAATACCTGCGCGGGAAACCCGGAGTGCGTTACATGCGGCGCAATGCGAAGGGAGCGATTGACGGCGTTCTCCGCGAAGAACCTCCACAAGCTGGTGCGAATGTTATTCTCACCCTGGACGCTCGCTTGCAGATGATCACGGAAGAGGCGCTACGGGCGGTCGGTCGGGCGGCGGCAGTGGTGGTGGACCCGAACAACGGGGACATCCTGGCGATGGCGTCCGTGCCGTCGTTCGATCCGAACACTTTCATCCCCAGTATCAAAGCCAAGGAGTGGGAGGCGCTCCGAAAAAACGAAGCCAACCCGCTCATCAATCGCGCCGTTAGCGCCTTTCCGCCGGGCTCCACGTTCAAACTCGTCACCGCGCTCGCAGGATTGCGAAAAGGCTTGGCCGCGCAGCGCTTCGATTGTTACGGTGGTGTCAGCTACGGCGATCACTACTTCAAGTGCTGGATCTCCGAGAAAGGCGGCTCCCATGGGAGAATCGGCTTGTCAGAAGCCATCATGGTTTCGTGCAATTCGTTCTTCTACCAGTTCGGGAACGCCGCTGGAATCAACGCCATCGATGACACAGGGGAGACACTCGGTCTGGGGAAGGCTTCGGGGATTGAGATCACTGGGGAACAACCCGGCGTCCTACCAGGTCCTGAATGGATGCGGATCAACTACCCGCGCGAGAAGTGGACCTCCGCTTATACGGCCAACGTTTCGATTGGCCAGGGCTATGATCTGGTCAGTCCACTCCAGCTGGCAATGGTTTACGCCACGGTTGCGAATGGGGGCGTCTCTTATTACCCCCGTTTGATCAAGGAAGTGATCGGTGCCGATGGGAAGCCGATCCTGAATGAAAATGGCCAGCCTGTGGTCTCGCAGTTGCCCCGAGTGCACGGGGATTTGCGACAGGACTTCAAGCCTGAGCAGATCGAGCTGGCGCGCCGCGGACTCTGGAAGGTCGTGAACGAAGATGGGGGCACCGGAGCCAAGGCGCGACTTCCCGGGGTGCAGGTGGCGGGCAAAACCGGGACCGCGCAAGCCATGACGGGAGGAAAGAAGGACACGATTGCGTGGTTCGCCTGCTTCGCTCCTTACGAGAACCCGAAGCTTGCCATCGCGGTCATGGTGCAGGGCGGAGCGCATGGAGGATCTGTCGCGGCGCCGATCGCAACTCGCATTCTGGAGAGAGCGCTCGCCATGGAAGAAGGCCGCTTCGATCCCCAGCTGGCGTGGCTCGCACCGGCGAACAAGCCCAATCCGTTTGCGATGATCGAGGCAATCACTTTCAAAGACTCCGGTCCGAACGTTCCGGGAACCGACGAAGAGAAACTGGAGGAATCGGACAACGCGAACGTGCAGATGGCTGCGGCTGACGGCGAACCTGACGTAGAACCGGAAGCGGACGCGCGCGGGAAGATTATCCCTCGGGCGCAGCGAGTCGCGCGGGCTCAACCTCTCTCGCCTGCACCGCTGCCGCAGAAACGGCCCAACTTTTTCCAACGCCTTTTCGGTGCACGACCGGCACCGCCGCCCGCCCCTCCGCCAGTCCGGCGGGGCGCTCCGCGCAAACAAAACCCTTGATCACGCAGATGAATGCCCGTTCGCCGCGTCCATCCGTGATCTCACCCTTTTCGAGATTTTATGATAGACAAAGTGAAACGAATTTTAGGCCTTTCCACGCGCAAGACCGGCAACAAGCTCGTCATCAGCGTGGAGAAACTGGAGCGTCGGGTGGCGCTCCTCGAAGAAGGCCGGTTGGAGGAGTACAACGTCGAGCGTAACAGCACCCGCAACATCGTCGGGAGCGTCTACAAGGGACGGGTCAAGAATATCGAGATGGGCTTGAAGGCGATGTTCGTCGACATCGGCTTCGAGAAGAATGCCTTCCTGCATTTCTGGGATGCGATTCCCGCTGCACTCGACAGCGGGATTGAGGAGATCGATCGGCCGGAGAAGCGGAGTTCGAAGAAGCGGATCACCGCGAAAGAAATTCCGAATATCTACCCGGTCGGCTCCGAAGTGATCGTGCAGGTCACGAAAGGTCCGATCGGAACCAAAGGTCCGCGTGTCACCACAAATCTGAGCTTCGCTGGACGCTATCTTGTTTTCATGCCGTATAGCGAACGGAGCGGTATCTCCCGGAAAATCGAGGATCCGAAAGAACGGGAACGCCTGCGCAAAATCCTCCGCGAGCTGGACATCCCGGAAGGCGTCGGCGTCATCATTCGGACCGTAGGCGAGGGGCAACGCGCGCGGTATTTCGTGCGAGATTTGGCGTTTTTGGTCGAGCAATGGCAACGAGTCGAGCAGGCTATCCGGGACGAGAAGGCGCCGGCCCGTGTCTTCGAGGAGCCCGATTTGGTGGAACGAACGGTGCGTGATTTTCTGACTGAAGAGATTGATGAGGTGGTCTGTGACGACCGTGCTGCCATCGAGCGCATGAATGAAATGGTTGGGCAAATCTCCCGGCGGGCACGGAACCGGATCCAATTCTATGATGGCGCCGCGCCAATCTTTGAGACTTTTGGCATTCAGAAGCAGATCGACGACGCCTTTCACCGGCAGGTTTGGCTGAAGTGCGGCGGCTACATCGTGATTGACGAGACTGAGGCCCTCGTCGCTATCGACGTGAATACAGGCCGCAACAAAGGCGGTCGCGACGTCGAGAAGACCATTCTGCAGACAAATCTCGAGGCTGCGGATGAGATCGCGCGTCAACTTCGCCTGCGAAACGTCGGCGGCCTAATCATTGGGGACTTCATCGACATGAAGAGCCGGAAAGATCAGCAAGCGGTCTATAGCCTCATGAAGGAGCGGCTCAAGCGGGACAAGGCAAAGACGCATGTCCTGCAACTATCGGCGCTGGGTCTGATGGAAATGACGCGCCAGCGAGCGCAGGAGAGTCTGAGCGATTCGATTTACGAAAACTGCCCATACTGCCAGGGCCGTGGTGTGGTTAAGACCTCCATGACCACAAGTGTTGAGCTGCACCGAATGCTGAACACCATTATGCGAAAATATCAGGATAGCGTGCATGATATCCGCGTGATCCTGAATCCGGACGTCCTGAAGCGGCTCAAGGAAGAAGATGAAGAGCTTCTTGTAGAGCTGGAGCGGCGCTATGCCGGGCGGCTGATGTTCCGCGGCGATCCCGGATACCACCACGAGAAATTCATGGTGACAGACGCGAATAGTGGCGCAGAACTGAAGCCCTAACGAGCGGCAAAACGGCCTGGCGAGGCAAAAATTGTCGAAAAACCTCTGGAGTTCGATCATCTTTATGCCACAATCGGCGCGG
>JACDBM010000270.1 GCA_013694945.1 Chthoniobacterales bacterium | reverse complement strand
AAGCGGGGGTTGCGGCGGGACTTGAACGTAAACATTATGAACGATGCGCGGGTCGTCCGGCACGACGTAGAAGAAGTTTCGGGAATGCTGCAACGTGCCGACGATGGTATTATGCGCGCGTTCCAGGATTCTGATTACGCGGCCTTCGGGACGGGCGTGGTCGCCCCTGGAACGCGCATGTCTTTCATCTCGGGTGATGCGAGCCACGACACGGTCGCCGTGCATCGCGGTGCCGGTATTCTCGGCGGCGATGAACAAGTCCTGCTCGCCCGGCTTGTTCTCGCGGGTCAGGAACGCGTAACCGGCCTGGTGCACATGGAGTAGCCCGGTCACGAGATCGGCTTGCGAAGGGAGGACGTAGCGGTTCTTGCGAATACGCGCGATCTCGCCGTCGCGTTCCAGCTCGCGCAGCGTTTGACTCAAACCCATTCGGACCCCGCTCTTCCGGCCGAGCGTCTTCCCGAGTTCCATTTTATCCAGCGGCCGATATTTCGGCCCGGCCAGGATGCGCAAGATTTCCTGCTTAAGCTGGGGAGTTTTCGAGGTCACGCGGTTGCAGTCGGAGCGGCGACACTCTTGTCGCCGGTCGAGGTGATGTCACCCATAAACTCGGCGGCAGGAGTGTCGCCGCTCCTTCAGACGACTCAATCGAATAAACAATATCCCGTGATATCCTGAAGCCTCATGGCTGCGCTCTGGAACATTACCGGCGAATCGTTCGACCTCTCCCGGCGTGCTCTCGTGATGGGCATTTTGAATGTGACGCCGGATTCCTTTTCGGACGGCGGCGAATTCTATGGCACTGATCCCGCGGCGGAGCACGGACTCCTGATGTGGGCTGAAGGCGCAGACATCATCGACGTTGGTGGCGAATCGACTCGCCCCGGCGCCGAGGCAGTGGCCGAAAGCGAGGAGCTTGAACGCGTTCTCCCTGTTATTTCAAAGCTGCGCCGGCTTGCGCCCTCGGCGCTGATCTCGATCGATACCTCAAAGGCGAACGTCGCCCGCGCGGCCCTCGACGCCGGGGCTCGAATCATTAATGACATCACGGGCGGACGCGGCGATTCGAAGATGATGCCATTGGCGGCCGAGCGCGGCGCTGGATTCGTGATCATGCACATGCAGGGCGCGCCCCGAACCATGCAGACGAACCCGCAGTATGCCGATGTGGTGGCGGAGGTGCGTGAATTTTTTCGACAACAATATGCGTGCGCCATAAGTTGCGGCATTGATCCCATGACCATCGCGTTTGATCCGGGAATCGGATTCGGAAAGACGCTGGATCACAACCTCGAGTTGCTTCGTAATCTTGCCTTGCTTCGGGTCGAAAACCGGCCGCTTGTGATCGGGGTGTCGCGAAAATCTTTTCTCGGAAAAATCCTCGGCTCCGCGGAGCCGGGTGCCCGGCTCGCGCCGACCGTGGCTCTGACTGCGCTCCTCCGCGAGCGTGGTGGCGATGTCCTCAGGGTTCATGATGTGAAGCAAAACGCAGCCGCTCTTCGCACGGTTGAAGCTCTTCTCGGCAGCAGATGATTCAGCAGATCCTTCAGCTCTGGTTGGATAAGTGGCGCGGCCTTTTCGAGATCCTGCTGCTGAGCGTCGGGATCTACTACGGCTATTTGTATTTTCGCGGCACGCGTGGCGCGAAGGTCCTCACCGGCCTCGCGATCGTTTTCCTGACGCTGACGTTGATCTCACAGTTACTGAATCTGACCGTCATCGGGTGGATTGTGCGCAGCTTTTCCGTCTTTCTGGCTGTCGCGCTCGTCGTAATTTTTCAACCGGAGCTGCGCAGAGGGCTCGCGGCTCTGGGCGGCCACCCAATCTTCTCGCTCACGAGCGAGAAGCGCGAAACCGTCCACGACATCGCAGAGGCGGTCACGCAGCTCGCGAATAAACAATTCGGGGCGCTGATCGCAATCGAGCGCGACACATCGATCCGCGTCTACGAAGAAACAGGCGTGGAACTCGACGCCGGTTTCTCCGTGGAGCTTCTGCTGACCTTATTTCATCCGAAGAGTGCTTTGCACGATGGCGGAGTGGTCGTGCGGAATGGCCGGATCGCGGCGGCGGCCTGCATCTTCC
>JACDBM010000229.1 GCA_013694945.1 Chthoniobacterales bacterium | reverse complement strand
ATTTCGAGGCCGTGTCCATCCGGGTCGCGAAAGTAGATGGAATGCGAGACTTCGTGATCCTCGAATCCGAACGCAATGTTGCGTTGCTTGAGATCGCGTTGCGCGTTCAGGAATTCCGCGCGGGAGGCGCGAAACGCCAGGTGCGACATGCGGGTGCTTGCCGGGTCAGACTCTTTACCAGCGATTCCTCTTTGTGCAGGGAAGAGCGCCAGCGCGGTTGTGCCTTTGCCGATGAAGACTGGGACACCATTCCACAACCCTTCGTGCCGGCGTTCCAGTCCCAGGACGTCGATATACCAGCGCGCAGATTCTTCGACGTCACGCACGGAGAGCGCCACGTGATCAATGCCTTCGACTTGAAACACCGAGCGAACGTCTCAAAGCTGGCGAGCGAGCGCAAGCACCGGCGGAGGAGGGGAGTTCGGGAGCGAAATTCGGGTTGCGAAAAGGCGAGCCGTGGCTTGCGTAGGCGTCATGCGCGCGACTGCTTCCTTCCTGGCTCTCCTGGTCTTTTTTGGCGTCGCCATCGAGGCGCAGGGACAGGCAGCACGGCCACAGTTTCGCCCGGCGGTGCTTGGCTTCGGGTCGAATTCGCTCGTCAACCGGATCGATACCCAAGCGCTGCTCCAGGCTGGGCAAAAAAATGGCGCCGTGATGTTCTGTGCTTTACTCAACACCGCGGGCGAACCAATCACCAGTTGGACTTATCGTGGCATGCCCGATACGACCGCACTCGAGGAGGAACTAACAAGGCGCCTCCAGGAAACGAAGTTCACTCCGGCAATCTACAATCATCAGCCGGCCGGCGTGCTGCTTTATGGTACCGTCTTTTTTTTGCCCGATTCCAAGCCGAGCCTCCGTGTTTTCCTCAATCAGGACCCGCAGGAGCTGAAAGATGCGAGCGATTTCGTTGGGCCGCAGCCGGTGATCGGCGGGGATTCGCAGTTCAAAGGGCTGCACCTGCCCGCTGGTGAGCTCCCTGTGAGGCTGACCGGGATCGTCGACCTCGGGCTGAAGGTCGACAAGAGCGGGAACCTGCAGGAACTGCAGGTGCTGGCGGAGGAGCCGCCGCTGCTCGGCTTCGGTGCAGCCGCCGGGGTTGATTTTCGCGGGGCGAAGTTCATTCCCGCTTTCCGCAACGGCGATCCGACGGATTCCAACACCGTACTCCCGGTGTGCTACAAGCCCGTCGAATAGCAGCCGCTGGGTGGCGCCGGCTTGGTGTATGCGGCTACCGCTGAATGCTCGGGCATGACATTCGAGCAAAGAATGATCGAGCGCTCATTTTTCCAGCGCGATCCGCTTCGTTGCGCGCGGGAGTTGATCGGCACGCTGCTTGTCTGGGAAGGATGCGCAGGCCTCGTCGTTGAAACCGAGGCTTATCGCTCCGTGAACGACGAGGCGTGCCACACTTTCGTGCGTTCGAGCACTCGTTCCTTCCTAAGGCGGAATCCAGCCGGCGCCGCCTACATTTACCTGAACTACGGCATGCACTGGATGCTTAATGCCACCGTTAAAGGGGGCGAGCATGAGGGATTCGTCCTCGTCCGTGCGCTGGAGCCGACGGAGGGTCTCGAACTCATGAGAAAACGACGCGGCGTGGAAGATGTCCTCCAGCTCTGCTCGGGCCCGGGCAAGTTGACAAAGGCGTTGCAGATCACAAGCGCCGACGATGAACGGGATTTATGCTCCGACTCGCAGCGCTGTTTCTACGATGTCGGGCGCGGCGCCGACATGGACGTGGTGGCCGATGCACGGATTGGCATCACGAAATCCGCGCATCTCCCTTGGAGGTTCACGTTGGGCGGCAGCCGGTTCACGAGCCGGCCGCCGAGACCCGCACTTGGCTGCGACAGTCTTCCTCGCACAAGCCCGCTCTGATGCGCAAACGCCACAAACATTTCGGCCGGTTGATCTCTCCGCCGAAGCAGCCACTGTGAGTCTCCATGTCTGCAGCTAACAACCAGCGGGTGCTTCTGGGAATGAGCGGCGGCGTTGACTCCAGTGTCGCGGGCCATTTGCTCTGCGAACAGGGCTATGACGTCGTCGGCGTAACCATGAAGGTTTGGCCGCAGGATTGCATCTCGCGCGCGGAGGATAAATGCTGTGGGCCACAGGCGGTCGCGGATGCGCGGAGCGTCGCGCACTCGTTAGGCATTCCGCATTACGTGGTCGACGAAGCAGACCAGTTCGAGCGGCTCGTGATCAATTACTTCTCGAGCGAATACCAGGCCGGCAGGACCCCGAACCCGTGCGTGATGTGCAACGAAAAGCTCAAGTTTGGCAGTCTTTGGAGCAAGGCGCTGGCGCTCGGCTGCGATTACATCGCCACTGGACACTACGCCATTGTCGAGCAACACGCCGACCGCGCCGTGCTCCGGAAAGGCGCGGATCCGCGGAAGGATCAATCCTACTTCCTGTTCAGTCTGCGCCAGCCGCAACTGCGACACGCACTGACTCCTTTAGGCGCCATGTTTAAGCCGGAAATTCGCGCCATCGCTCGTTCTTTGGGGCTCAAAGTCGCAGAAAAGGTGGACAGCCAGGAGATTTGTTTTGTTCCCGGCAATGACTACAAGGCTTTTCTGCGCTCGCATCTTCCCGAGGAGGAGTTTCACCAGGGTGGCATCTATGATTTGGACGGCACCTTCCTCGCCGATCATGCCGGCATCGAGATGTTCACGATCGGACAGCGCAAAGGTTTGCCCGGCGGTTCGGCGCAGCCCCGTTATGTCGTGGATATCGAGCCGGCCACGAACCGGGTAATCGTGGGGGGGGCAGAGGATTTGATTTCGGAAGAGTTCGAAATTGATCGAGTGAATTGGGTTAGCCGCGGAGTGTCGGAGGAGTCCATCGAGGTGACCGTGAAGATCCGCTACAGCCACCCCGGGGCGAAAGCGACGCTCTACCCCCTGCCAGAAAGTCGCGCCCGCGTGAAGCTGTGGGAGCCGCAAAAGGCGGTCACGCCGGGACAGGCGGCGGTCTTTTACGATGATGATGTGGTGCTGGGTGGAGGCTGGATTTGTCGCGCACCGGCACTGGCACCAGCCTAACGAATGGAAAAGGAAGTGTTGCTCGTCATCAGCACATTTCCCGGTGCTGAAGCGGCCAGGCAAATCGCGGAGCAGCTCGTGACGGAGAAGCTCGCGGCCTGTGCAAATATTCTCCCAGCGGTGCGATCGATCTACCGGTGGGAAGGGAGAATAGAAGAGAGTTCCGAGACTCTGGTGTTGTTCAAGACTACGCGAAATCGGTTCGACGACTTGCAGCGGAGGCTACGCGCGCTGCAT
>JACDBM010000131.1 GCA_013694945.1 Chthoniobacterales bacterium | reverse complement strand
GTCGTCGCGCGCGGTGAATCAATCTTTGGGGGCGGCGTTCACCGCAATGTTCCCGCATCCGCGGTGCACGTGATTGGGCCGGACGCGATCACCGTGAGCACGACAGGCGAGACCGAGGCTGCGGCTGAGCTCGCCTCCTTGCCTAGAGTCTCGGACGTGATGGGACGGAAGATGGTCAGTCGAAGCGGACGTTTGCTCGGATCGATAACAGACGTGCTCATCGAGCCCAGGGACGGAACGATTATCGGGTTTTCCGTGGGGGAAGGTGCGAAGTCGAAATTGGAGAACCTCTTTGGCGGGGAAAAGGGGAGTTCCACTTCTTCGTATGTGCGAGCAGACGCTGACCTTCAGGTAGGCAAAGACCTCATCGTTGTCCCCGATGATGCCCTGGTGCAGCCCGAAGTGAAGGAAATTGCCGCAGCCGAGGAATCCTCCGAAACAACGGAGGCAATGGCCGCTTCTCCGGAATCCATGCCTTCCAAGGAAGCTCCTGCCACCCGGTGGGGTGCAGTCGATTCGGATTCCCATCGGAAGAACATTTGGCGGGCAGGTGACCGGCCGCTGAGCGAACCTGTGTCACAGCCATCGGCCGCTGACAGACCTGAGCCGCCGCCGCGACCCGCTCCCCCGTTTGAAGAATAAGCGCAAACCTGACGCCACACTCGAAACATAAGCATCATGAAACTGTCAATTGGCTCCATCCTTGCAGTGGTTGCGTTGCTGATGGCGTTGTTAGCCTTGCTCGCCGTGGTGCCTGCGACTGTCGCGCTCTGTCTCGCCGTGATCTGCCTCGCTCTCGCGATATTGCTCCCGAGCTTGGGTGTGGTTGGGCGAAACGATCGCCTCTGATCTGGCGTTTGGTCCAGGTCCACACCGCGCGGCGGCGTCTTCCGCGCGCTGCGTCTTTCATCATTCTTCGGAAGATTGCTTGCAACGTTCCGCTCACAAAAGAGTTATAGTTTCCTCATGAAATGGTTTCGACACTGCCTTGTGACTGCCATGATGCTGGCCGGATTTCTGGCCGTTGGACACCGAGCGGAGGCGGGCTTGGGCGAATTCTTCAAGAAGCTCGGCAACTCAATCGCCCATCCGCAACACCGTTCGTCTCGCCATAAGGAGGCGTCCAAGAAGACGAGCGCAAAGCGCACCAGCGGCAAATCGACCCCGCGGCACTCTGCTAAGGCAGCACCGACTCCTCAACCTTCAACGACGAACGAGGTCGCTCCTACTCCTGCGCCCGCCGCCACACCTGCTCCCGTGCAACCCATAATACTGGAGGCATCAGCGGTTCGAACCGCAGGGAGGCGCGACATTCCGTTCGGAATCCCGATTCCAAATCGGCCGGGTTTTGTCACCAGTCCGTACGCGCCCAACCAGGGGCTGGTTGATATCCGCGGTTTTCCGAGCGGCACGGAAGTCAAAGACCCGTACACGAACAAGGTCTTCATTACCCCTTAGGAACGGATTTCTTGGGACTCAAAGAGCGACGCCGGGTGGATGGCCGCGTCGAGATAGAGTTCAACGCGAATTGCGGCCGGCGCCGTTCGCACGAAGTCTGGTTGAAGCGTTGCTTCGAGCGTTCTGAGGTCGTCGGCGGAGAACACTAGCGCGCCGCGGCAATTTCCCGCACACCGTCAACCAACCTTTCGACTTCTTCTGGGGTGGTATAGCAAGCGCAACCGGCGCGAACCAGACCATCGCCCGCCTGCTCGAGACGCACCACCAGGGTGGTAGCGTAAAAGTCGCCGTTGGAAACGAAGACGCCGAGGTCCACCAGCTGCTGCGCGACCGCGGTTGAGGACAGTTCTTCGACTGCAAATGCGATCGTCGGCGTACGGGGCTCATCGGGCGGCGGACCATAAAGGCGCACGCCATCAATCGAAGAGAGACTTTCCCAGAGTTGCGCGACTAGCGAGAGGCCGCGCTCGTGCAATGCGGCAAACGCGGCGCCGAGCCGCTCCCGCCGATTAGCGCCATGAGCGACCGAGGCGAGAAAATCGACTGCCGCGGCAGCGCCGGCCATTCCTTCGAAATTCTGCGTGCCGGTCTCGAAGCGATCGGGAGCGTTATTGGGCGAGGGGAGCAGCTTGGGCAGGTCAAGCGAAGCGAGGAGTTCGTGGCGACCGAAGAGGACACCGATGTGCGGGCCGTAGAATTTGTAAGCCGAACAGCTCAGAAAATCGCAATCGAAGTCGCGCACATCCACCAGCTGGTGCGGCGCATAGTGCACCGCGTCGACGAAGACCAGCGCGCCGACAGCATGTGCCATCTCTGCCGCGCGACGCACGTCGTTGATCGTGCCGATGGCATTGGAGGCGGCACCAATCGCCACCACTTTGGTGCGCGCATTTAGCTGCTGCTCGAAATCATCCCAATTCAGTTGCCCTGTCTCGGGAATCATTCTGGCCACCCGGAGAGTGATGCCGCGCTCTTTCTCCAATGCGTGCCAGGGCGCCACATTCGCATGGTGCTCCAACTCGGTGACGAGAATTTCATCGCCGGGCCCGTAACTGCGTCCGAGGGCGCGTGCGAGGTGAAACGTCAGCGTGGTCATGTTGCTGCCGAAGGCGATCTCATTCGGTTGTGCGTTCAAGAAGTCCGCCAGCGTGCGACGCGCGTTCAGCACGATCGCGTCAGTCTCCTGGCTACTCGGAAATGCCCAATGCGTGTTTGCGTTGTGATTGAGGAGATAATCACCGACAGCTTGCACCACGGGGCGGGGAACCTGAGTTCCGCCGGGCCCATCGAAATACGCCACCGTCTGTCCAGCTTGCCGCCGTTGGAGGGCGGGAAAGTGTTCCCTGATTCGCTCGACCGAAAGGACGGCTACGGGAGCTTGGGCGGGACTCATCATTGCGTTAGGCATTTGGTGCAGAAAAAAAGGCGTTCAGTGCTCCCACACCCGTCGGTTCCTGAGAGGATTGTGCAACTCTGAAAATTGCTGGGCTGCGGTATCAATCGGCGACGCGCTTTGGTTCACGCTTGGCGAAGGAGCGGACTATGATCGCTACCTGCGCCGCTGTGTGCCTGGCCGCGGCTGGAGTGAGAATGAGCGCATCGTCTGTCCTGAGTTCACCGGCTCGTATCTCAGCCACGATTGCGAGCACCTCTACCTGAGTCAGTGGTATGAGCACCGGATTTTGAAACTCGGCCGGAACGGCGACGTTCTGCGCGCATTCGATAACGGCGCGGAAATCTGCGGCCACACATTTGTCGACGGCATGATCTACGTCTTGCGCGGGACCGAACAGGCTGGCGATCACTGGCGCCTCGCCCGCT
>JACDBM010000124.1 GCA_013694945.1 Chthoniobacterales bacterium | reverse complement strand
GACGATAGGGTCGAGGAAGCGCCGGAATATCAGAAGCGCACCATCGGTTGCAAGTTATTTGCGGGCGCTCACCGATCGGCCGGAGCATGCGACTGAAGCGCCAGGAGCAGCTCGGCCGTCCGTTGCGTGGCGCCTCGATGCGGAGCGAGAACTGCCCGGGCGTGCTCAACCAGACACTCGCGGCGTTCAGGATTCCGCAGGAGTTCGGCAATACCAGTGACGAGCGCATTCGCGTCCGCCGCTCGGAGAGCGCCGTTGTGGTGGAGAAGGGATTCGGCCACGGAAGCGAAATTCTCCATGTGCGGCCCGAAGACGACCGGCTTCCCGGCCAGGATCGGCTCGACCGGATTTTGTCCGCCAGTTGCCGTGAGGCTCTTGCCGATGAACACTACGGTCGCTACAGCATACCAGTCCCGCAGCTCCCCGGTGGTGTCGAGCAGGAGGCAGTCTGGCTCAATGACCCGCCCGTTCTCTACGCTGCTGCGCAAAGCGACGCGCAAACCATACTGCTCCAGGCGCGCCACAATCTCTCGCGTGCGCTCCACGTGCCGCGGCGCGATGACAAGAACGAGCGAAGGGAACTCTGCTCGAAGACGCTGGAACACGCCGGCGAGAACCTCCTCTTCTCCGGGATGCGTGCTCCCCGCCAGGAGAATCGGTCGGGCCTCCTCGATGCCATAGGAGCCGAGAATTCGCCGCGCCAGGAGGCAATCGCCACTCGCGTCTGCGGGATCGTATTTGATGCTGCCGACTTCCTTAATCACGTCTGGTGCGACGCCTAACGAAGTCCAGCGATCGACGTCTTTCCTCTCCTGCACACAGACGAGGTCCAGACAGCGAAACGTCGGCGCAACGAGGGGCTGAAAACGTCGAAAGCGCCGCTCTGACCGCGACGAGAGGCGCGCGTTCACCAGCGCCAGCGGGATGCCGCGGGCGCGTGCTCCGGCGGCGAGATTGGGCCAGACTTCGGCTTCGACGAGCACGATCCGCTTCGGCCGAATCGTCGCAAACGCGCGCTGCACGATTGGCCACAAATCCAGCGGGTTGTACATGACTTGCATCCAATCGGCAGCTTGCCTTTCTGCAACCGCGAAGCCGGTCGTGGTCGTAGTTGTCAGGACACAGCGGAAGCCTGGTTCTGATGCGCGCAATTTCGCCGCCAACTTCAACGCGACCGTTACTTCGCCGACACTGACGGCGTGAATCCATGTCGGCCCCTGCTCCGCGAGACGGGCTCGAACCTGGAGACCATAGAGGCCGAAACGCTGTCCGAAATTACGCTGATAATTCCCGCGACGGCGCATCTTCAAGAGGTAAGACGGCAAGAAGAGCAGGAGTCCGAGGGGGAAAAGCAGGTTGTAGAGCAGGCGGATCATGCGTTGTGCTTCTCCGCCGCGCCGCCTGGTAGTTGGAGAAAAAGAACTTCCGTGGCCCCGTACTTCCGGGCTCGGCTGATCTCCCAGCGTCCGGGATCCAGAAGCTCCTCGGCGGGTCGTTTTTCCAAGACGAAGACCCCCGACGATTCAAGCAGATGAGGAAGCGTTTCCTCCTCGAGCAGCAGCCTCGTGAAAGTCCCGCCTGTCTTCGCTTTCTCGTACGGTGGATCAGCGAAGATGAGGTCGTAGCGTTCATTCCGATTGGCCGACTGCAAAAACGCAAACACTTCTTGTTTTCGGACTCTGCCGCGAAGCTTTGTGCGGATAAAGTTCTGCTCGATGAAACGCACGGCGGCGGAGTTTTTTTCGACGAACAAAGCCGCGGCAGCGCCGCGACTCAACGCTTCAATCCCCAGTCCACCGGCACCGGCAAAAAGATCGAGGACGCGCGCGCCGATGACTTGTTCGCCCAGACTGGAGAAGATTGCCGCTTTCACGCGATCCATGGTTGGCCGCACACCCGTCTCGGGCACGACCAGTTGGATACCGCCGGCAGAACCGGCGATGACTCTCATGGCGTTGCGCTTGCCTCAGGCGGGTCGGGGGGCACATCCGCGGGCGCAGTCTCTGCCGGGACGTCTTCCGGCGGAGACTCGGTCGGCATTTCCGCTGGCGATGGTGCAGGCTCTTCTGCGCGTTTGTTCTTCTTCGGCCGCTCCGGTTTCCTGCGGCCTAACAAACCGTCGATCACGCTGCCCAAGTCTTTCAACTGGGGCCCGACGAGTTTTCCCATCAGGTTCGTCTTCGGCCGGTCCACCGTTCCTGTGACGTTGAAGTCTACTGCCGTGTATCCCGGTTGGCTGATCGGCACAAAGCTGCTGCGGATTCCGCTGAAGAGCTGGCCACGGATTTTCTCGCTGATCGCAAGTTGCGACGCGAGTTGGAGTTTCCCCTTGAAACTGATTGTCCCTGCCGCCGAAAGGCGGATGTTTGGGGACGTGAGCAGCAGCTCATCCACCGTGACGAGGCCCGGAGTGATGTGGTATTTCACCTGCGCCTGCTCCAGTTGAAGTGTCTTGAGTTCCTCGATCTGCAGGAGTTGTCCGAGCGCGACGAGCACGCTGTATTGCCGCACCTCCCCCTCGCGTAGGAAGATTTCGCCCGCCCCCTCCAGTGCATTGGGATCAGCAGTTTTGCCGTTGGCATCAAGTCTTCCTTCAATCCGCCCGTGCACCATCCCCACAGGACCGCCTGCGTCGGCTACGATCCGATCCGCCTGCACGTCCCGAAACGTGACTTTTACCTCGAAAGGAGAATCAGGATCCGCGGGGCGCATGGAAAAACGACCCGCAATCTCCCCATCACCGGCCCGCGCCGTAATCTGCGAGAAGTGAAGTTGCTCGGGATCATAGGTAATGGGGGACTTCAGCGCTTCGAGGAAGAAGCGATTTCGCAACGAAATTCTGGCGATGCTCGCGTCGCCCCGCAGCTCGGTCGAATTCCGTAAACTCGACCGAAATCCGACATCCTCGAATTCGGCGACTGGATTTCCTCTCACGTCCAGGAACCGGAAATCGCCGTGCGCGAGAGTCACACGGCGTACTTCCGGCGTGAAGGAGGACTGAGTCGCGCCGGCTGTTTCGGTATCATCCGCAGGTGCGGCGCTGTGCTGCGTTTCGTCGAGCACCGGCGGCGGAAGCTCGGGGGCCGCTTCTGCGGGATCGCGGTCAGCTTGCAATGTCGGCAACCGCCATTTTCCGTCGCTGTTCTGCGCCCAGACCACCCTTGGCTTCACGAGCGAGACTTCCTTGATCACCAGATGCCCGGAGAAGAGAGAGGCCAGCCGAATGCGGAGCCGGAAAGTGTCCGCCTTGAGGAAATCCTCGGTGACCGCCGTTTCGCTTTGCGGCATGGTGATTCCGGTCAGCTTTAATCCCCACCAGGGCGTGACGCTGATCCGCTGAATGCGCAGGGTCGTGCCGAGACGCTGAGTCAGTTCCTGTTGAATCCGCGCTTGTGTGACGTGCGACTGCACATACAGGTTCACAGCCAAGAGTGCGATCGCCAGAAGGGCCACAATCCCGCCGGCGAAACAGAGCGCGATGCGGCCGGCCTTTTTCACCTCGCAAGGTTACGCAGCGCCACTTTGAAGGAAAGATTAAAGCCCAGCGCGAGGCCATACTTTGAACCGGACAGCCGTCATCTTGAACCCTGCGGCCCGCGGCGAACGTGCCCGGCGCCTTCAGCTTAGTCTCGAAAAAATGACAAAGAGTGCGGTCTGGCGATCCACCTCTCGTTGTGGCGAGGCGGAGTCGCTGGCGCGCAGCGCAGTGAAAGAGGGATTTAAGACAATCGTCGCGGCCGGAGGAGATGGAACCGTCAACGAAGTCGTCAACGGCATTGCTGGCAGCGACGCCGCACTCGGTTTGTTGCCTCTGGGGACGATGAACGTTTTCGCGACGGAGCTGGGACTTCCGGCGGGTGACTTAACGCGCTGCTGGGCGATTATTCAGGACGCGAAAACTCGCCGCGTCGATCTGCCTCGCGCGAATGGAAAATACTTCGTTCAGCTGGCGGGAGTTGGCTTCGACGCGCAGGTGGTGAAGGCCACGAGTCGCGCGTTCAAGCGCAGTTTCGGTCCACTCAGTTACGTTGTCTCAGCGGCACAAATTGCGGCCCGGACCCCGCCGCGCCTGCGCATTGAATCGGCGAACGCATTGACCGACGAAGGGTCATTCGTGCTCGTCGGCAACGGTCGTCTTTACGGTGGCCCCTTTCCCTTCTTCAAGCAGGCAGTGATTGATGATGGATTGCTCGACGTGCTCGTTTTTAAACGGCTGAACTACATCGAAATCGTGCGCTACATTCAGGACGTGATCTTCAGCTCGCAGATCACGTCGCCGGAGGTGGAATATTTTCAGACGAAATCCCTGCGGGTTTCGAGCGAAGGAGCTGTGCCCGTGGAGGTGGACGGAGAGCTCATTGGCAATTGCCCGGTGCAGTTCGAAATCTGCGCATCGAGACTGCGCGTGTTTGCGCCGGCGACAGCTGCATCGTAGCCGCAGGCAATGCGCGCATTGTGCGCATTACCACGCGTTCCGCGTCGGCTCCTCGTGGAAGTTTAGGGCCGCGTCCGGGACGGACCGCTGTCTGCGCGCAGGATGCGCGCGTTACCCCGAATCCATTCAATGGCTACGCACTCCGAAGCGAGGAAACTCGGTGCGTAGCAATTAGAATAAACGCGTTTTGGATAGGAATTCCCGATGACATCAAAGGGCGATTGCGATAGGTTCGTGACATGCGCCTGTCCGGCCGAAAGACGTCGTTCGCACGACCCTGGACGCAGCGGCAGCGCATGGTTCTCCTCACGCTCCTGGGCGTGAATGTGGCGGCGTTCGGGGCGCAGTTGCTCCTCGAATCCTTCCAGGCGGGATTCGTGCACGATTACCTGGGCCTCAGCGAGACAGGCGTGCAGAACGCATATGCCTGGCAATTCGTCACGGCGGCGTTCATGAATGGCGGACCGTGGCATCTCGTCTGGAACGTGTTGGCGCTTTATCTGCTCGGGCGCGTTGTGGAATCCATCCTCGGCCCGCGACATTTCCTTCTTCTCTATCTCG
>JACDBM010000116.1 GCA_013694945.1 Chthoniobacterales bacterium | reverse complement strand
ATGAGCGCGGCGACTTCGGTCAAGGAGGCGCTCGCGAGCTCGGCGGCGCGCGATTCGATCCTCGTTCAAGGCTGGGTGCGGACGCGGCGCGACTCGAAGACGTTCTCGTTTATCGAACTAAATGACGGATCGTCGCTGCGCAATCTGCAAGTCATTGCCCAGGACGCGCTGCCAAACTTCGCCGATGTGCAGCGTCTTGCGGCCGGCGCGTCGATCGCCGCGCGGGGCAAGCTTGTCGCCTCGCAAGGTAAAGGACAAACCTGGGAATTGATCGCGGAGGAACTAACGATCGTTGGCTCCTCCGATGTTACCTACCCGCTCCAGAAAAAAGGGCATACGCCGGAGTTCCTGCGCGAAATCGCCCACCTGCGGCCACGCTCGAATCTTTTCGGCTCGGTCTTTCGCGTGCGGAGCCGGCTCGCATTTGCGATTCACCAGTTCTTCCAGGAGCGCGGGTTCGTTTACGTGCACACGCCGATCATTACCGGCAGTGATTGCGAAGGCGCGGGCGAACTGTTCCGCATCACCACAATCGACCCGCAGAATCCGCCGCGAACTGATGCGGGCGAGATCGATTATGCGCGCGATTTCTTTGCCCGCTCCACGTTTCTCACCGTCAGCGGGCAACTCGAGGCTGAAGCCTTCGCCTGCGCCCTTTCCAAAGTTTATACCTTTGGGCCAACATTTCGCGCGGAAAACTCGAACACGTCGCGGCATGCGAACGAATTCTGGATGATCGAGCCGGAGATGGCGTTCTGCGATCTCAACGGCAACATGGATGTCGCGGAAGAGCTCGTAAAATATCTGATTCGCGACGTGCGCGCGAACTGCCCGGATGAGCTCGAGCTGTTCGGGAAGTTCGTCGACAAGGAATTAAGCGCACGCCTCGATTTCGTGCTCAACCGGCCGTTTCAGCGGATCAGTTACAACGAGGCCGTCGAGTTGTTGCTGAAGAGCGGCGAGCGCTTCGAATTCCCGGTCGAATACGGGACAAACCTCCAGTCCGAACACGAGCGCTGGCTGACCGAGAAGCACGTCAGATGTCCGGTCACGGTTTTCAATTATCCGAAGGAGATCAAGCCGTTCTACATGCGCTTGAACGACGACGGCAAAACCGTGACGGCAATGGATGTGCTCGTGCCGGGAATCGGCGAGATTGTCGGGGGCAGTCAGCGTGAGGAACGCCTCGCGGTTCTGGAAGCGAACATGCGCCGGCACGGCCTGGATCCGGCGGACTACAAGTGGTATCTCGATCTCCGCCGCTACGGGACCGTGCCGCACGCTGGCTTCGGCCTCGGATTCGAGCGCGCGCTCATGTTTGTGACTGGCGTCTCAAATATCCGGGATGTTATTCCGTTCGCGCGCACACCGGGGAACGCCGAGTTCTAGGCCGCAAGCAGCGATCACTCATCGCACGACACACGCTTCAGCGGGAAGTCGACAGTCTTCGCATTGCCTTTGCTCACACCTTCGATCCGGCCAAGCAAAAAATCGCCATCCCGCCGATAGGTAATTCGCTGCGGGAAGTCGTGCTCCGGATTCTCGAACCGCGCTTCGCGATTCGTAATGATCATTAATTTGAAGCGCGCTTCCTTCTGACGTGATGGGTTCGCGACAAAGAATATCTCGCCGTTGTCCTCCTGCACGATGCGGATGAACTCGTACTCACGGGTTTCGCCATTCGCGATCGTGTGGCTAATGCCGAGCATGGTGCGGCCCGCCGGCTTCATCCAATGCTCGGTGACTTGCGGGTTCTCGCTCTCGGAACGCCAGCAGCCGCTGAGCCAGGCGAGCTCTTCAAGGCCTCCACCTGACGCGGTAGTTGCCAAAGAAACGAAGATGATCGGCAACCAGCGCACGCGCGGAGCCTGACAACTCGACTAGGTTGTGTCGAGCGTCTACTTCTTCCCCTGCCCCGGCCGGTAATCTTCCTCCGCCGCTTCGAAGGCTTTCTCCAGGCCGACCATGTCTTCGCCGGGACGGAGATTATCGAATGCTTCCGACTCGCGCTTCAGCTCTTCCTCGGAATAGTTGGCGGCTTTGATCGAGAGACCAATCCGACGCTCGACCTTGTCCACTTTGATGACGCGGGCTTCGACTTCCTGCCCCACCTTGAGGATATCTTTCACCTTGGTGACGTGTTCTTCGCTGAGCTGCGAGATGTGCACCAGCCCGTCGATGTCGTCCTGCAACTGCACAAACGCGCCGAAACTCGCGAGCTTCGTCACTTTGCCGTGGACGAGATCGCCGATCTTATACTTCTGATCGATTTCCTTCCACGGGTCATCCCCCAGCTGCTTGATACCGAGACTGATGCGCTGATTCGTTTTGTCGATATCGATCACCTCAGCTTCGACCTCGTCGTTCTTCTTAAAGACTTCGCTCGGGTGATTGATCTTC
>JACDBM010000109.1 GCA_013694945.1 Chthoniobacterales bacterium | reverse complement strand
CCGCCGGATCATGTCTGCGCAGGCCGCGATACCGACAGATCCGAAGGCGCCCGATCCCGGCGCCGGTGCGCTCTTCACCGCGATCACGCCCGGCTATTTCGATGCCATCGGCGTGCGTGTTTTGCGCGGACGCGATTTCACCCAGAGCGAAGCGGAGAAGAAAGACGGCTCGCGCATCGGCATCATCGACGACGAGATGGCGAAGAAACTCTTTCCAGATACCGACGCCGTCGGCCAGCACGTCCGCTACACCCAACCGCCACGCGATGGTTCCCCTAACGACATCGAGATCGTCGGCGTGGTCAATTCGCACCGGCACGATGTGCTAAGCGACACGCTCAACCGCCGCCTCTTCGTCCCACTTGCCCAAGGCTATACAGGCAGCGTTTTCCTGAATGTCCGCCTGGCGACGAAAGATCGCGCCATCGTTGTCGGAATGATCCCGACCTTGCGTCAGGCCTTGCGCACTCTCGATCCCGATCTGCCGCTCCTGAACATGGCGCCCTTCAGCGATTTGATGGAGAAAAGCGTGGGGCTTTGGATTGTGCGGCTGGGCGCGATTCTGTTCGGCGCCTTCGGCAGCATCGCGCTCCTGCTCGCCGTGGTCGGAGTTTACGGTGTAAAAGCCTACGCCGTCGCACGGCGGACGCGCGAGATCGGTATTCGAATGGCGCTTGGTGCTCACCCGAAGGACGTTTTTAAGCTCATCATGAAACAAGGCGCGCTGCAGACTGCGCTCGCGGTTGGCGTGGGAATCCTGCTCGCGCTCGCCATCGGCCGCGTCCTCGGTCAGATGCTGTTCCAAGTCAGCCCTTCCGACCCGGTGGCACTTCTGATTGCGTCGAGCTTACTGGCGACGGCCGCACTCATCGCCTGTTTCTTTCCGGCGCGACGCGCCACACGCGTGAGCCCGATGACGGCATTGCGGACCGAATAAGGGCGACAGCTGCGGGGGAGCTGCTTTGTCGACGTAACCCGTGTTGCCCGCAGACTCGTGGAGGACGGCGACAGAGCGTCGTCGCTCCCACGTGTTCCCCTTAGAGCTTCTTCCGCTGGATATATGCGTTCACCTGCCGCTCCAGGATTTCGAGCGGCAGCGCCCCATCCTTCAGCACCACATCATGGAATTCACGCTGATCGAATTTCTCCTCCAGCTCCTCCTGACTCCGCGCGCGCAGCTCGCGGATCTTCAACATCCCCACCTTGTAAGCACATGCCTGACCCGGCGAGACGATGTAGCGCTCAATCTCCGCCGTCACGTCCTTCTCGCCCAGACCGGTCTTTTCCAGCATAAACGCGATCGCTTGTTCGCGCGTCCAGCGTTCCGCGTGGATGCCGGTATCCACGACCAGCCGCACGGCGCGGAACATCTCGCCCTGCAAGCGGCCGAGATCGCCCATCGGATCGCCGTCATACCAACCGGCATCCTTCGCGAGCCATTCCGTGTAGAGCGCCCAGCCTTCCGCATAGGCCGTGAACGGAATTAGCTTTCGAAACTGCGGCAGCCCCTTCAACTCCTGCGCAGTCGCCAGTTGAAAATGGTGCCCCGGCACGCCTTCGTGATACGCAAGCGTCGGCATTCCCCATTTTGGCACCTCGGCCATATCGCGCAGATTCGCGTAGAAAATGCCCGGCCGCGTGCCGTCGAGCGCCGGCGCTTCGTAGTACGCGCCCGGCCCAGTCGCCTGTTTGAACTCGGGCACACGACGCACTTCGACCTTTGCCTTGGGAATGGTCGCGAAGAGCTGCTTTGAACGCTCGAACGCCTGGTCGATCAAGCGCGTGTATTCCGCGAGCGCCGCCCTGCGGCCCGCGTCGTCGTTCGGAAACAGGAATCGCGGATCTTTCGCGAGCGCGTCCAGGGCTGCTGCGATCGGCTGACCGGCGAAGCCGGTCGTGTCCAGGATCGCGCGCATTTCCCTTCGATTCGCGCCACCTCAGCCAAGCCAAGCGCGTGGATCTCCTTCGGATTCAGCGTGGTCGTCGTATTTTGATGCAGCTGATGGGCGTAGAACGCCTCGCCCTCAGGCAATTTCCAAACGCCATCGTCCGTGGTTGTCTTTGGAAGGAGTTCGCTAAAATAGGCAATTAGTTTTTGATAGGCCGGATAAACCTTCGCCCCGATCTCGCTCTCAACGCGCGCCTGGAATTCTGCGCGCTGTTCCTCATTCAAGTCGCTGATCTTCCCCACGCGCGTCCGGAATGAAGTGGCCAGAATATTTTCCGCTGGTTTCTGCCCGACGAAATCCGTCATCTCTTTCAGTACTTTCTCCACGACAAAGCGCGGCGGCATGATTCCCTTCTGTTCGCGTAGCTTCAAGCCCTCCAGCACCTGATCGAACTTGGCGGACAAGGTGCCGAGACGTTGCAGGTAGTATTCGCAATCACGCGGCGCGAGCAGCCGGTGGGTGTTCGCCATGAAAGACGGGAATTGATTCTGCACGCCGAAGAGCTGGTTGACGGGGTAATTGTGCCACTGGTATTTCTCGCCCTCGACCTGCCGTTCCATGAACCAATC
>JACDBM010000104.1 GCA_013694945.1 Chthoniobacterales bacterium | reverse complement strand
GGAACGAACAATCCGGAGACGATTGGTCGCGCCGCGAGCCACGGCTGCATTCGGACTGCGAACTGGGACGCAGCGCGGATCAAGGATCTCGTGACCATCGGCAACGTGGTCGAGATTTTTTAAAGCCGACTGAAGGCACGGCGGAGTGCCTGGACGCCGCGCGCGGGCTTCTTCCTTCTGCGCGGTTCAGGATAACCCCCGTGAAGGGCGCCTCTTGTTTTTCCCTAACTTTTTCGCGCGGATTCGCACCCTCGTGCGTCTAGGCTGGTGAACGGATCACATGGATTCCATCGATCGCGAAATTTACCAGGCCGCCATTAAAGGTGATCGCGACGCTTTCGAGATGATCATCCGCGCCTCCAGCCGCACGCTTTTCGCGATTGCCTACGGTGTTCTGCAGGATCGCGCGGAAGCGGAGGACGTCGTGCAGGACGCATTTGTGAAAGCGTGGAAGTCGCGCTGGCGCGTGCGCGAGCCGGAGAAGTTTCCTGCCTGGCTTGCTACGATTGCGCGGCACCGGGCTCGCGACGTGGCGCGGAGCCGGCGGACTGCTCCGCTCGGGGGCGAATTGGATCACGCGCTCGATCCGTCGATAGCTAACCAACACGAGCAAGAGCGGGCGTCGGACGTGAACGGGCGAGTGCACGCCGCGCTGGCTGCGTTGCCCGAAGCGCATCGTGTCGCAGTGACGCTGCGCTATATCGATGCGCTGGATTACGCCACGATCGAACGCACTCTTGGCCTAACGAACGGCGCGCTCCGCGGGATTCTCGGTCGCGCGCTGCAAACCATGCGGAGACGCCTCCAACCGGCCCTCGCCTCACTGGACTAACGATATGCCAGCCATTCACGATGAGATCGAACCTTGGCTCGCCGCCGCCGTGCACGACCAGCTTTCCCCGGAGGAGCACGTCACCTTCCGCGCGCACCTCGCCACCTGCGAGAGCTGCCGCGCATTACATGAAGAAGAACTCACCATGAGCAAAATGATTGAATCCACACTCGAGGAGGCGAAGCCGGATTTGGCTTTCGAACAGCGGATTGTCTCCGGCTTCCGCAAAAGGCTGCCGTACCGCGGCGGCCTGGCGTCACTTCTCGTCGGTCTCTTCCGCCTTCGCGCCACGCAGATCACCGCTGCCGCGGCCGTGATGCTGACGCTGGTGCAAGTGGGGAAAGTTGTGACCCGGGAAAATGCCGGTGAAAGGGAGAAAATGCAGGGCGCTTCCGAACTCGGAATTCGAGATGAGCGCGATCGACTGCTCCGCGGGCCACAAGACAGCGCTTCGCTCGCGAACTCCTCCAAAGCCACCGAGGGTAAAGCTTCATCTCCCCAAAGTGAATCATTGGCCGACTCTGCGCGCACCGTGGCCGAGCCTCGAACGGCCGCTGCCCCGCTCAAAAGCGAGGCGGAACCGCTGGTGGCGCGTGAACAAACAGAACCCGCTGAATCGCTACCGGCGCCCGCCCCTGAGTTCGCTGAAGAACGACCGGAAGACGGCGCGGATCGCATGACTACCATGGAGTCTTCCGTCGCTGCCTCGATCGAAGACGCGCCTCCTCCGCCCGCGGCGGACGCAAACCGCAAATTGATCCGCAACGCCCAAGTCGAGCTCGAGATCGCGAAATTCGATGAAGCAGTGCAGAAGATCACGAGCTTCGCTACCGGACAGCGCGGCTACGTCGCGACGAGCAGCTCGGCGAAACAGGAGAACGGAAAACTGCGCGGTGAAGTCGTGGTCAAGGTTCTCCCCGACACTCTGGATACGTTCCTGTTGCAGCTCCGCGGCCTCGGCGAAGTGAAGAATCAGACGCTCGGCACCCAAGACGTAACCAAGCAATATTTCGACACCGACTCCCGCCTGAATAACGCGCGCGTGATGGAGCAGCGGCTCATCGATATTCTCAAGACGAAGACCGGGAAAGTTTCCGATCTGCTCGAGGTCGAGAAGGAACTCGGGCGCGTCCGCCAGCAGATCGAGCAAATGCAGGGCGAACTCAAATTCATGGACGCACAAGTGCAGTTCGCCACGGTCACAATTTCGCTCGCGGAAAAAGACATGAATTTGCCCGCAGCGTTTCTCTTGAAACGCACAGCGCACCTCGCCCTTTATTCGACGGACGTGGAGAAGACCTTTGCCGAGGTGAAGACGGTGATTGAGGGGGCAAAGGCGCAGCTCTCTTCTTCCACGCTCGATCGCGACAGCACCGGCGAAGCGACCGCGCGGCTCGTGTTGTTGATCGCCCCCGAAGAAGCGGACACGCTCATTGTCCGCATCAAAGGGATGGGCCGGGTGCAGAATTACACGGACCAAACCGATCGCGTCGCGCAGGGCGGCACCGGGATGGCGGAGAACGCAAAGGTGGAGCGCGACAAGGTTGAGTTGAGCATCACCATCTCGCGCAATGAAGAGGAGCCTGCGCTGCAAACCACCAGCCTTCGCATCCTCGCCTCTGCCGTGTCGGACAAAGTCGCGCGGCTGAAGGAGAACGCCGCAGGCGCAGGCGCGGAGATTCGGAGCTCATCCTTCAGCCGCGATCCGGATGGGCAGGAAATTGCGAATCTCACTTTGCGCGTGCCGCTGAAGAATTACGCGCCTTTGCTCAGCTCATTCGATCAGCTCGGGAAGGTGAAAGATGTCAGCGTGCAGCGCGCAGATCGCCGGGGCACCATCAACGAAGAAACCGCGCCGGCTGACATCAGTATTCAGGTCTACAGCCAGCCAAATATCGTTTCGGATGAGACTGGCTTGTTCGCAACCATCCGGCACACGCTCGGGCAGGGTTTTTCCGCGCTGATGTGGAGCTTGCGCATGATCGGTGTGGCCATCGCGTTCCTCGCTCCCTGGGTCGTGGCGATAGGACTCATCGCGTGGGTCGTTGCGTCGATTTCTCGCGCCCGAGCGGCACGTCGCGCAAAGCGGGAGGTCGCCGAGTAACGGCGCGCGTTTGGCTCCTGTCTGTTTCCGGGAGCGCCGTGACGCTCTAGGCTTGACTCAGCAGCGCGAAGACCGGCGTTAGCAACACCAGATCGGCCAGAGCCGTGCGTGCGTCTGCCTGAACCGCAGCCCGGCAAACATGCACCGTCGCCAGCAGAGCTGCGCTTGCTCCAACACACACGAGAACGTTCCGATCAGTCGTGGCCGTGAAGGCGAGAGCGCCACTCGCCACGGAGAGGAGCAGCTGCGCGACCAGCAAACAACGCTCGACTGCCGGAAAGGCGGTTGCGATGGAGACGCGTCGCTGCGCCATGTCAAAATCACGTTCCCAAACCGCAATGCTGATACAGTTCAACGAGCAGAGGCCGGCAAAGAGGAGCCATGCTGGCCTGACTGCACTCGTTAGGCCATGCGCCAACGGAGTGATCACTCCGGCCGCAAAAAGAAAACCAATGCTGATCTCCTTCAGCGGCAGCCTGTACCAGAGTGAGGGCACGAATCGATTCAGCGTGAGATAGAAGAGCGCAAAGGCACCAAGCGCGCCGCCGACAACCAACGTGCGCGGCGGGAGCATGCTAATTATCACAACGAAATCAGCGGCGGCGACTACAGCCATCATCATAATCCACGAGACTCGATGCCGCAGGGCGAAGCGCTGCCGCAACGAAGTTGGAGAACTTAGTTGAATGGAAGTGCCATCGCCGAATCGATCGGTCAGGTAAATCAGCCAGGCGGTCAGGAATAAAGCCGAAGCACCGCCAGGCACGCTCGGAATGCCGAAAGTACGAGCGAAGAGCCATTGCCAGCTCACCGCCACCAGCGGCGCATCGAGACAGGTCAGATTCAGCCATAGGAGAGGCGACACTCTTGTCGCCCGCAGTTCATCTTTGCTGGCGTAGGCGACAGGAGTGTCGCCCCTCCGGAGCGCAAAGCTCTTGCTCGCCCTCGTCTCGATCATACGTTAGACTGTGTCCGCCAGAGGCCCCCTATGAATTCGAACGGCATCTCGACGAATAATGCGGCAGTCGCCGCGCTTCCGAAACACCTCCTGCAATTCGCGGTCGACCAACGTTACGACGAATATACGCCGGTCGATCACGCGGTCTGGCGCTTCATCATGCGGCAGAACACATTCTTTCTGAAGGAATACGCGCACAAGGTTTACTTCCAGGGGTTGCTCGATACCGGCATCTCGTTTGAACGCATCCCGCGCATTCAGGAGATGAACGATATTCTCGGCCGGATCGGCTGGGGCGCGGTGGCTGTGGACGGGTTCATTCCGCCTGCGGCCTTCATGGAATTCCAAGCATACAAAGTCCTGGTGATTGCATGCGACATGCGGCAGATGCACCACATCGAATACACGCCCGCGCCCGACATCGTGCACGAAGCTGCGGGGCACGCGCCGATCATTGTTGATCAGGAGTACTCGCGTTACCTGCAGCGTTTCGGCGAAGTCGGTGCGAAGGCGATGCAATCCAAGAAGGATTTCGAGCTCTACGAGGCGATCCGGCATTTGTCGATTCTAAAAGAGCTGCCGAACTCGGATGCGCAGGAGCTGGCAGCTGCGACAAAGCTTGTGGAAGAGCGTCAGCAAAATCTCGGAGAACCCTCGGAAATGGCGCTGCTCTCCCGGCTCCATTGGTGGACAGTCGAATACGGCCTGATCGGAACGCTTGAAAAACCGAAGATTTACGGCGCCGGTCTGCTCTCGTCCATCGGCGAATCCGTCTCCTGTCTCGAGACGCACGTGAAGAAGCTCTGGTATTCGATTGACGCGGCACAGACGCCTTTCGACATCACGACGAAGCAACCACAGCTCTTCGTCTGCCGCGATTTCGAGCATCTCACAGGTGTACTGGAGGAGTTCGCGAACGGGATGGCTTTCCGGGTGGGCGGACGCGAGGGCTTGGACAAAGCCATCGACTGCAAGAACACGACTACCTGCGAGTACTCTTCCGGTCTGCAAGTGAGCGGCACATTCAACGAAGTGCTGCCAGACGAGAACAACACGCCGATATACTTGCGCACGACTGGACCAACCGCGCTCGCGTTCGCAGACAAGCAACTCGAGGGGCACGGACGCGATTGTCACGCCGAAGGTTTCGGCGCACCGATCGGCCGCTGGCGCGACACGAACGCCGAACCCGAGACATTGTCGGATGATCAATTACGCCGCTTGAGCGTCGAGGAGGGCAAGAACGCCACAATCCGTTTCGAAAGCGGCATTCTCGTGAGCGGCCGCGTCGAGAAAGTCCTGCGGCGCGGTGGCAAACTGCTCGTTATCACCTTTTCAAATTGCAGCGCCATGCTGGGAGATCGTGTCTTGTTCGATCCAAGGTGGGGAACTTACGACATGGCCGTGGGTGAGCGGATCAGTTCCGTCTTCAATGGCGCGGCGGACAAGGATTCGTACAGTCACGTAGCGCTCGTGCCGAAAGAACGCACGATCAAGGTTCCTTCCGATGAGAAGCGCAAAAAGCTGGAAAACCTGTATCATCAGGTGCGCGAAATCCGCACTCGGAAAGTCGGCTACGAACGGCTGGGCGAAATCTGGGAAACGCAGCAAGCCGAGCATCTGGACGATTGGCTGCTCTCAATGGAGATCTTCGAAATCCTCGACGACGCGGGCGAGCAAAACGACCTGAAGCAGAAGATCGTCACGTTCCTGAATGGAAGGAAACTAACAGACAAAGACAAAGCCACGCTGATCGAATGGGGCTTCCGCTTGGTGACTTATCACAAGACTGGCCTACAGACGGCGACAAATTAGTCTGAATTTTCGACACGCGCGACGCGGTCCAACCGAAAGTCGGAGGTTGTAATTCATGCCCGCGGCGCTTGAAGGCGGTTGTCTCTGCGGAGCGGTCCGGTACCGGCTGCACGATACGCCGAGAGAACGGAGCGATTGTCATTGCGTCGATTGCCGTCGCGCAAGTGCTGCACCATTTGTGACCTGGGGCTCTTTCCGCAGAGATCAGGTCGAGATCGTTTCCGGTGATGTGCGGAAGGTCAGCCATGCCGATCGACTTCGTTCCTTCGCTGGATGCTGTGGCACGCCACTCTTCTTTGAGGAGCACGACAGTTGTGAATGGATGGATGTTACCGTCGCTTCACTGGATCAGCCCGAAGCGTATTCTCCTGACGTAGCTATCTGGATTGAAGACCGCCTGCCGTGGGTGCTGCTCGATCCGTCGCGACAGACCTACGATCAAGGAAGGGAATCGCTCGCCTGACGGCAGTCGGTTCATTGCGTGAGGATGCTTGACGTTCGGCTGAGGAGATC
>JACDBM010000094.1 GCA_013694945.1 Chthoniobacterales bacterium | reverse complement strand
TCAGCGAAATAAGCGTTCTGTTTGTCGTCGCTCAGGTTCTCGAACGGAAGGACCGCGATGCTTTTGTCGGGGACCGAGACAGCCACAGGCGTCCCCGCAGTGAAAGCGGCGGTTGGTTTTTGCGCCGTGCGATGGTGGAAGAAGAAAACGCCCGCCGCAATGAGCCCAGCAAGCAGCAGCAGCGCGAGCACGGCTTCATGCCATGGCATCCGCCCGCGCTTCGATGTTAGTTTGTCCGGTTGGTCATTCGCTCCCGACGATACCTTGAACTTTTCCGGCAACGCCGGATTGCCCAGTTCGTCGATGTAGAGATTAACCACCCGGAGGCGCACGCCGTGTTTCACTTCCGTTTCGCCCAAATCGTGCAGGTGCGGCTGCCAATGTCCGTATTGCTCCAGGTCCTCCGCGACGCGCTTGGAAAGAAGAATGTGTCCGGCGTCGCCGCAATCCATCACGCGCTGCGACAGATTGATCCCAGCGCCGGCCATATTGGCTTGCTCATTCAAGTCAGTGACTTCGTTGACCGGACCACTGTGACTCCCCATCCGCACGCGAAGTTCAGGATGACTTTTTCAGCGCTTTGCTAACCTCCAGCGCGCACAAAACTGGCGCTTCTGCAGTATTCCGAAAAACGAGCGCTCCACCATCGCCCGTCGGCAAACGCAACAGCTTGCCTTCCGCCTCCGCCAGACGGAATTGCTCCGTTCCGCGGACGATTTCCTTCAACGTCTGAAGCTGCTCGCTTTGCTCGTGGATGAGCAGCTTCGAGTAACCGACGATGTCGATGAACAAGACGTGCCCGATCTCGAACCTTACATCAGGTGAAGAGTCGGCGGACATGCTGGAGCGCTATGGTCTTGGCGCGAGCGAGGCGACGAGTTCTTCGAAACGCTGATCGCCGCGGAGCGGGTCCCAGAACGGGTGCAGTTTCAATTGACCATAGCTCAAGAAGCGGCCTGGAACCTTTGTTGCGATGGCCAGTTGCTGAAGCGCGAGATCCTTCTCGCCAATCCACGCGCAAATGATGGCGAAGCACTCGATCATCTGCGGGCCGATGGTTGAGTCTTGCCCGATCGAGAGAAGCGCAATCGCCCGCCTGCCTCCGCGCAGCGCCTCCTCTTTCCGTCCAAGGCCGGCGTCTATCAAGGCAAGCGCAGAAGCGCGGGCCCGTAATCCAGCTGAGCGCGAACCACTTCTTCCTGCTGCGTGCGAGCGAGGGCGAACGCAGCCGACGCCGCGGCGGCATCCCCACGAACACGAGCCAGCAAACCTTCACCGAAAGTTCGGTTTAAAGCGATGCCACCGGGTCCGAAGGAATCGTTGGCCAGCGCTACCAACGCTCGGGTTACCGCGGTGGCATCCCGTTCACAGAAGGCCAGGTTCACCCACCACCACGCAAGGGCTGGAGCCGCGGCGGGATTAGTAGTTAGCAGCGCTTCAATCGCCGTATGCAGCGGCCGACAATCAGCGCGCCACTCCAGTTCCAGGTAAGCACGCGCCATTCGCGTATCGACGTCGCTCGGAATAATCTCCAACGCGCGATCCAGGACGGCAGCCATCTCGGGATAGCGGTGCAGGGCCTGATAGACATAAGAGAGCTGTTGAAGAGTCTCCACGCTGCGAGGATCGAGTTCGACCGCTTGTCTGAAGTTTCGAATCGACTCTTGCCACCGTCCCTGACGGCGGTCGATGTGCCCGTTCAATTCAAAGCTTGAGGCGTCGTTTAGGCAAAGTGCGGCGTGCGATGGCAAGCTCGGCCAGAGCGCCATCGTACTCGAGTTTGCTGTAGAGGTGCATGGCCAATGCCAAGTGCGCCTCGCCCGAATCGGGTCGCAAGCGAAGAGCCGAGTAGACGGCGCTCTCGGCTAAGGCAAGTCGGCCGGGAGTGTGATCCTGGCCGTGGAGGTAAAGAAGATCATGCGCACCGGCTAATTTGCAGTAGGCGGGCAGAAATTTTGGATCGCGGGTAACGGCCTGATCGAGTAGCTCGATGGCCTGCAAGGCCCGGTCCCTGTCGAACGGGAAAAGAAGTGCCTTGGCACGCATGTAGAGATCAAAAGCGGCAAGATCCGATGTCGCTGCTTGATCGATCGCCGTCCTTTCCTTCGCTGAAAGCTTCGCTTGGAGCTGCTCAACGATGGCTTTTGCAATCTCACTCTGGATGGCGAAGACATCATCGAGCGGGCGATCGTAGCGCTCGGCCCAAAGGTGTGCGTCGGTTTGGGCGTCGATCAATTGCACGTTGACGCGAACTCGATTCGCGTCTCGCTGCACGCTACCTTGGAGCAAGTGGGCTACGCCAAGTTGCTGTGCAATTTCGCGCACGTTTCGGGGATTACCGCTTTTGTAGAGCATTACGCTCGTGCGGCTGATCACCCTTCAAATCCGCGATCTTCGCCAGGTAGGTTAAAATTTCATCCTGCACGCCATCGGCGAAGTAAGTGTTGGCCTTGTCTTCGCTGCGGTTCTCAAATGGCAAGACAGCTACGCTTTTCTCAGGAAAGGCGGGCGGCGCGCTGCCCTTCGTCGTTACTCCCGGCTTCGCGCGATCCGAAAAAAACCAAAGCGCACCTCCGAGACAGGCCACGAGGAGAAACCCAGCGGCGATCAACCCATTCCTGCGCCGCCCCGTCTTGACGCGTTGCTGCTGCTTTGCGCACTGGAGCTTGGCGGGGAACTCCGATTTCCAACATCGCCCGCGACGAAGTTAACAAGGCTGATTCTGACTCCATGCTTCACCTCGATTTCACCGAGGTCGTGCAAGCGTGGTTGCCACTTAGTGTATTGGCCGAGGTCACCCGCCACGCGTTTGGATAAGAGGATGTGGCCCGCGTCGCCGCAATCCATTACGCGGCGGGCCATGTTGATGCCGGCGCCGGCCACGTTCGAGCGATCGTTCACATCCGGCACCTGATCGACCGGGCCGCTATCCACACCCATGCGGAGTTTGAGCTCCGGATGACTCTTCAGAGCCTGCGCGATCTCCAGCGCACATCGCACGGGCGCGTCTGGACTGGTGAAAAAGGCGAGCGCCATTCCGTCTCCAGTGGGCAGCCGCACCAGTTTGCCTACGGTTTCCGCCGCGCGGAATTGTTCCGTCCCCCGGACGATCTGATTCAACTGACGCAGAAGTTCGCTCTGCCGATCGATCGGCAGCTTGGAATAACCGACTATGTCCGTGAACAGGACATGCGCGATTTCGAGTTGAGAATCGTTTCCAGACTCAGCGGCCATGTCGCGCCGGTGAGCCTAATCAGCGCGTTCCCATGTCACGAGTAGAAAACGTCCCACGGCCATACGCGTCCATGGAGACGCGCTCCACCGATAGCGATCCGGTCGCAAGATTGAAAAGCCTGCATTGCGACACGCGCTGTTTCATCGGACCAATGCAGTTGTCCCTATGAAAATCCCTTGCGTCCTTTTGACCGTTGCCTGCACGTCCTTGTTCGCCACAGCTGTCCCTGGGCAGGCGCCTCCTCCCGAGGAACTCGAGCGCGCTGTCGCGTCCATGGCCAAAGTCGGGGCGTGCTGGTCTCCGACATTCTCGCCAGACGGAACGAAGGTCGCATTCGTTTCAAACATGAGTGGCGTGCCGCAGGTTTACGTCATGCCGGCTGCCGGTGGTTTTCCGGAGCAGATCACCGCACTCGACGATCCGGTCGACGAGGTGGACTGGT
>JACDBM010000026.1 GCA_013694945.1 Chthoniobacterales bacterium | reverse complement strand
CCGATTGTTTCCCCGTGTCGGACGGCAATCGGATGCAATCCAACAAAAGAGCGATACGCCGGATCGAGCAACGGTCCTTCGGTGGTGATGCCATTGATCGGATTTGGACGATCTGCCACCACGACGTGAACGCCCGCGGCCTCACAAGCCTTCATGGCGAGATAGAGCGTCCAGATAAAGGTGTAATAGCGGGCGCCGACATCCTGCAGATCGACGAGCAGAACATCGATCTCCTGCAGCATGGCGGGCGTCGGTTCGCGATGTTCGCCATAGAGGCTGTAGACCGGAATGCCGAGACGCGGGTGGGTGTAGGCCTGCCACTCGATCATGTTATCCTGCGTCTGACCGAGAAAACCATGCTGCGGTCCGAAGAACGCCGCGAGTTTGAACAAGCGGCCTTCATGTTGCTCCAGAAGACGCGAGGTATGGATGAGCGTCGGCGAGACTGAGGCGGGATGAAGCAGTGCGCCGACGCGCGCGCCGCGCAGTTTGGCCGGCCAGAGTTCCTCAAGATGATCGATTGGCAATTCGACACTCATGCGGGTGTGCCACGCGGTGAGCGTAGAGCTAGCCACGAGAAGAGCAAAAGACCCAAGAGCGCCCCGCAAAGGTCGATCAGGACGTCACCGACCGCAGCGGTGCGCGAACTGACGAATGATTGATGATATTCATCCACGGCTGCACAAACAGCCGCCATGACCCAGGCGAGAAGGAGAAAATGCCACGGGATGGACCGCGCCTCTCCGCGCAACGCGCGAAGAAGCAGCGCCGCGAGAATCGCATACTCCGTGACGTGGGCTGCCTTCCGCACAAGCAATTGAACCGCAAGAATCGTCGCGTGCGAAATCTGCGGCATCAGCCACCGCAGGAATGGCCCAATGAAACGCGACGTGTGCTCCGCCGACATCAAATCGGTCGAGGCAGTGAAGATCACGAGCATCCACGCGATTACTGGCATCCAAGTCCTGGCGAAATTCCTGAGGTTCATGTTCACCTGGAAGCACTCTCGTTTGACCGCGGTTTCGCTTCACAATTGATTTATGCTCGACTTGAGAGCGGCGGCGCAATCTCCTCGAGCGGGCGGCGTTCCGCTTGAATGCCGATCCATGCCTCAACCACAGCGGCCGCAATCATTAGAACCGCGCCCAGAACGTAGCCCAGGAAAAGCGCATCACGTGAGCCTGTGCCAATTAAATTGCCGAAAAGAAGCGGCGCGAAGACTCCTCCAGCGAACGTGCCGATCGCGTAGAAGATCGCAATCGCGAGCGCTCGAATCTCCAGCGGAAAAATTTCGCTGACGGTCAGATATGCCGAGCTTGCAGCAGCTGATGCGACAAAAAAGATCACGGTCCAGGCAATCGTCTGCGTCTGCGCAGTCAGCATACCTTCTCGAAACAGGAAACCGGTGATTGCCAGAAGAAATCCCGACAGCGCGTAGGTAATCACGATCATCGGTTTGCGCCCAACCGTGTCGAACAAGTGACCGATCAGCAGCGGTCCCAGGACGTTCCCAAGCGCAAACGGCAGCAGGTAGGTGCCAACGCGCTCCGCAGGAACGTCGTAAAACCGCATCAACACTAATGCATAGGTAAAGAAGATCGCGTTGTAGAAGAACGCCTGCGAAACCATCAACACAAACCCGAGAACTGAGCGCCGACGGTGATCGTGCACGATTGTCTGCCAAATCTCGCGCCACGCTGTGTGAGTCCGGGTGCGGATACGCGTCCGCGGAACACCGGTTGGCAGCGCCACGGATTCCACCAGCACCGCGCGTTCTACCTCATCGAGAATTTTTTCCGCTTCCGCTGGCCGCCCATGGATCATCAACCAGCGCGGGCTTTCCGGAATCCAGCGCCGGAAGAACACCACGACGGTGCCAAGAACGGCTCCAATCGCAAAGGCGCAGCGCCAGCCCAACCAGACCGGCAGGTAGTTCGGATCGAGTAACAGAGCGGTTGCCGCTGATCCCAACGCCGCCCCAATCCAATACGAACAATTGATGAACAGCGCGACGCGGCCACGGAAGCGCGCCGGAATCAATTCGTCGATCGCCGAATTTATTGCCGCATATTCACCACCAATGCCGGCACCAGTCAGCGCGCGAAAAAAAGCGTAGCTGGTAAAGCTCCACGAAAACGCGCTGAGAAGAGTTCCAAGGAGATACACTGCGACAGTGATAAAGAACATCCTTTTCCTGCCGAGACGGTCCGTCGCGTAGCCGAAGACCAGCGCACCGATAACCGCCCCGGCGAGGTAAAATGTCGCGCTGGCGCCAACCTGCGCATCGCTGAGCGCGAGTGTTTCCGCGCGGGTGAGGATTCCCCCGACGGCGCCGGCGAGCGTTACCTCCAGGCCGTCAAGAATCCACGTCGCGCCCAACGCGAGCACGATCAGCCAGTGCCATCTGCTCCACGGCATTCGATCCAGCCGCGCCGGTACATGCGTTTCAATCCATTCGCCTGTCGGCATGCC
>JACDBM010000003.1 GCA_013694945.1 Chthoniobacterales bacterium | reverse complement strand
GTAGAACGCGCAGAACTTGCAGTAAACGTTGCAGACGTTGGTGTAGTTGATGTTGCGATCGACGATGTAGGTCACGATCTCATTGCCGCGGTTCCCGTAGCTGCCGCGCTTCGCCAGATCCCTCCGTGCGTTGGCTAGCGCGCCGAGTTCCTCCAGCGGCCAACGGTAAAGCTCCAGCGCTTCCTCGCTGGTGATGCGCTCGCCCGCGAGAATCCTGTCGCTCAAGGTAGAGTCAGCGCCGGCAACCATTACTGGACTGTAGGTCAGAGGAATCGATGCGCACGTCCATCATTGCCGCGGAAATAATCTCTCATGCAAGTGGCCGTGATCGGCGGCGGTGTTTCCGGTCTGACGTGTGTCGTGGACGCAGCAGAAGATTTGCCCTTCTTCTTCGACGCCGTGGCCGATGACCCGGCAGCCGCAATGCGCACACGTCGGAGCCAGCGCGTGAATCGCTTACTCGAAGCTATCGAATACATGTGTTCGGCCCTCCAGCCGCACCTCGAAGCTTTTGTCGTAATTGTTCCGCAGAGTTCGCATTTGGCAACATAATTTCCTTCGTGTCGTTCAGCAGGCGAGAAAAGCCGAAGATGACATGTGAGGAGTTGCCGGGTGCGGGGGATTGAACCTACACCCGACAATATGAATAAGTGTTTACACACTAAGTTGTCCTCACGCGAGGGAACCCGCGGCCAGTTTAATGGCCGCCCGAGCGCGATCGAGCTGGGAGTCGAGGTCCACCAGGCCGTTTACGTCGCGGTTTGCCAGGAAGGTGGGAGCAATCCCAAGCCGCCGCAGCGTTTCAGCCAGGGGGCCTTTCTCGTCTGGGCGGCGAAGCTCAAACAGAAGCATCCCGGCGCTGCGCTCCACGCGGTTTACGAAGCGTGCGGGTTCGGCTTCGGGTTGCAGCGGCAGCTCAGTGCGCTGGGGATCGCGTGCCACGTCGTCGCGCCGCAGAAGCTGGACGAGCGTCAGCAGCGGGTGAAGACCGACGGGCGCGACGCCAAGGCGCTCTGCCTGAAGCTGGACCGGTTTGTGGAGGGCAATCAGGAGGCGCTGGCCGTGGTGCGGGTGCCGAGCGCGGCGGAGGAACAAGCGCGCGCCCTCCCCCGGCAGCGCGAGCAACTGGTGCGCACCCGCAAGCAGCTCGAAGCGCACGGGCGCAGCCTCCTGGTCAACCACGGAATCGAACCGGTGCCGCGCTGGTGGAAAGGGCGCGCCTTTGCCGCCCTCGCCGTCCCGGCCTGGCTCCGCGACTTGTTAGGCAACACCCAGCCCATCCTCCTGCAAATCGAAGCGCAGATCCGCGCCCTCACCGTGGCGCTGCAGAGCGCGGCCGCGCCTGACCAGCCACGCGGCCTCGGCGCTCTCACCAGCGTGGTGATCGACCGGGAAGTCTGCGCCTGGGAGCGCTTCCGCAATCGCCGGCAGATCGGAAGCTACACCGGCCTCTGCCCGGGTGAGCACTCGAGCGGCCACACCCGCCTCCAAACCTGCATCACCGAGCACGGCAACCCGCGCCTGCGCGCCGCGCTGGTCGAGCTCGCCTGGCGCATGGTCCGCTTCCAGCCCGACTACCGCCCGGTCGTGAAATGGCGCAGGATCCTGGCCAAAGGTGCGCTGGCTACAGGAGCCGCGCGCAAGAAAGCGATCGTCGCCATGGCCCGGCAACTCGCGGTCGATCTCTGGCGGATCCGGACCGGCCGGGGCGAGGCCGCCACTCTCGGGCTCAAGATTTAAAGGCAGCAGAGGTTTGAGGAGGAAAAAAGAAAGGACCCCCCGCCACCCGACAGAACACTTAAAGACCGAAAGCACGATCTCACCCTTTGGAGCGTGCGGCGCGCCCGTTGCATAACCTGACCGGGTTAAACGACCTTGTTCGTCGCTTTAGATTGGGCCGCCGCCCGTTCCTCTTCCACCGATCGGATAGATCAAATTGCTGCTGTCGCCCTCGCGCGACATGCACGGATAGGAGTAAGAGCCGTTGGAATACCACCATCGTGCCACCGGAAGAGGAAGCGCTCCCAAGACCTAGATTAAACCCGCCTACCAACCAAACCCAATGCACTAAGACAAAAGCCCCCCAAATCCAGCAGCCCCACTTGACTACCTACACAGGGGTTAGTCGTTTGTCTTTGATGAGGAGCCGTGGCTGCCAACGAGTTGCCAGCCGCCATCTTCGTTCGCACACAGAGCAACGGTCCAGCGGTATTCACCACTGATATCGTTGCCCTTGTAGTTGCCTTTGCCCATGCAGGTCTGAGCGCGTCGTTGTTGTAGGATTGCACTTTCAGGGCGGCGTTGGTGGAGGCTTCCATCTTCAAATTACCCGAGGTGAGATCAGAGAGGAACTGCGCCTTGGTTTGCATGTGGCCATCGGCTGGAGATGACTTGATGAACCGGGTTTAAACTCCGCCCAGTTTCAACAACGCAATTACTCGTGATGCTGCTGGCCTGGCCGGCCCCAGGTGAGGGCGACGGCTTTGAACGAGCTGACGACGTCGTCGGGGCCTTTTTCCGTAAAGAAGCATTCGTAAAAACCGGGCCCGAGCTCCCAGCAATCACCTTTGTAATACTCGTCGCGATAAAAGTGCCAAACGCCGCTCACGATGATGAGCGAGCTGATGCGGTCATTCCAGAAATTGCCCAGATAATGAAAGCTCAGGTTTGTGCGCGCGTAGGCTCCGCGAAAGCCAGCGCAATCGTAAATGATGATTTCGGGCATGGGGGGCGCTTCGGTCAAAGTGGGCTTTTCGCCCATGGACGCGGCGCAAGCATGATACTTCAGGGGTGGGACGTTCCATTTCGTGTCGATCACACAGCCATTTTCTGGCGACAGCTCGGTCTTGGGGATTTGTCTCATAAGCGGGTTTGTAGCCAAAGTTCAGCAAACCGTCTGAAGAATGTCGAGGAGAGAGATTTCGGACGAGCGCCCCTGCAATGTAGACGCGGTGCGGCCTCCTCGTGCCAATGCCGTTCCGAGGACGCCTGGGCAAACCTTTCGCGCCGGGTGATAACACGGCCTACAGCGCTGCGCCCTCTCGCCTTCGGAACTTGTCCAGGTCTACGTCGTGCAACTGGCGAATGCTGTAGATTGGGGTCGTCAGGGCGAAAAGAACCTGCAGCTTTGAGTGACCGAGGATCTCCCCGGGTGTGATCAACTCATACTGGATCGAGAGCTCCTTCAGCACGGCGAAGATCCAGAAGAGCTGGAAGGGCCGCAGCAGCCGCATCTCAAATTTCACCAGCTTGTTCTCGTCGCTCACCCAGGCGGTGCCGCTGATCGTGTCCAGAAATCGATCGGCGGTATTCTTCTCCGGCTGATTCGGCTTCGGTTTGAATGAGACGCGCCGCGCACGTTGCCCAGCGACCTCGTCGAAGCCTTCGGTCTCAAATTCGAACCGCTCCGAGATGCGGTGCTCGCGGGCAAACTCCTGCAGACTGGTGTCCTCTTCCCTCTCCTTCTTCCCGTCGCCCTTCCCTTCCGGCAGCCGGACTTTCCCCTGCACTTCTCGGGAAAGAAAGGTCATCGGGCGAGCATCTCCTGGGCGCATAATGGCGTGCGCTTTGGCTGTGCCGCGAAGACGACCGCGTCCATCCCATTCCTGGACGCGCATCCGAGCTTCATATTCCGACGTTTGCATCTGCTTGCGAAAGTTCTCCGCCTCCTGCAAAGCCCGCTCCAGCATGCGACCGGTCTCCGCATCGATCGGCTCCGCCCGCGCTGCCACGGTGGTGACGAGCAGCATGAACCCGAGCGCCAGCCTCCACGAAAGTGCGGCGCAGCAGGCTACCTGGCGTGCGAACAACGTTGACTTAGATGCTGTGTTCCCTGCTGTCGGAGCGTAACCGGATCGTCTTGTTTTGCAGATCATGTGAGGCGCGAATGAACCGGACCGTTTTACTCTTTGCCCGCATCAGAATCGAATGGGTAATCGTCTTTGGCCCCTGCGTTTTGATGCCGGGCAGAAGCGCGCTGTCGCTGATTCCTGTGGCGCAAAAGATAATGTTTTTCCCGTTCGCCAGGTCGTCCGTGAAAAACACACGATCGAGCTCCTGCTCGTAGCCTTCGGCGATGAGCTGAGCGCGCTCCTGTTCGTCCCGCGGCCACATCATGCATTGCATTTCGCCGCCGAGAC
>JACDBM010000401.1 GCA_013694945.1 Chthoniobacterales bacterium | reverse complement strand
TGGTCTTCAGGACGCCGTTATCATTTGAAGTCACAACGCGGACGGAGTTCCCCGTCTTTCCTCTGCCCTTCTCCGCCACGCGGCGGGCTTCATCCGCCGCTCGCCGACCCTCCGCCGCCGCACGCCGGCCTTCCTCCGCCGCACGACGACCTTCCTCCCCGCTTCGCCGGGCTTCCTCGCGAGCACGCTTGATCTCCTCCCGCGCGCTGCCGACTGCGTCCCCGACGAGCCCGAATTTTCCGTCACCCATTTTCTCGCGCAATTGACGGCCGAGCTCTTCCCCGTTCCTTCCCATCTCTTCGTTGAACTCGCGCATTTCGCGCTCGAATTCCGGTCCCAAGTCGCCAAAGCCATCCCCGTGTTTCCACCCGGGCAGCATTCCGCGCCGCTGCGAAACCTCCCGTTTCCCGAGCTTTGCCGTGAGTTTCGTTTCGGCACCTTTCCGCAACACGGTGAGGGTCACGGACGTTCCTTCCGAATAACTGCGGATGAGCTTTGAGAGTTGATCCGGCTCGAGCAGGATTTGGTCGTTCAACATCTTCAGGATGTCGTTCGCCTGGAGACCCGCGGCAGCCGCAGGTCCATCCGGTACGACGTAATCAACGACCAGCCCGAACCCTTTTGCGAGACCGAGTTGCTCCGCGACCACGCTCGGCACGGATGAGGTCTCGACGCCGAGATACGTTATGGGCACTTTCGGCAGGCGTTCGCGATCCCGATCGCCACGCGATGGAGGCGGAACGGGAGGAACCGGTGGCACTGGGGCCACACTGGGAGTCTGGGGCGTCGGTGGCGTCGGGGGAGTTTGCGAAAACCCGGTGATCGGTAAGAGCCCGAGGGCGACGATGGTTGCGATGGTGTTTGTCTTCATATGTTTTGTTCTTGAGATTTTTGGAAATTATTGCCCGGAGATCGGGATCAACTCCGTCTCCTCCGTGGGATAAGAAACTCGAAGCGAAGCGCCGGAGCCCGGATCCTTCCATTGCAGGGTCTCACGCGAACGGGAGCGGACGCGACGCACGGGCTCAGCAGAACTTCGAGGAAACACGAGGCCTTCATCGCGCGTGTTGTAAACCACGCGTGTCACTCCGTCGGGAACGAGTGTGCGCGGAAGGGTGCTCTCGATGCGCGGCGCAGCAGAAGGTGCGACCGCTAGTGCCGGCTGCTGCGGGACTGGCTTGTCCACGTTCACGCGCGCCAGCATCACGAACGCGGCGGTCGCGGCGAGCCCAAGGCCCAGACCGAACCAATTCACGCGGCGCTCCCGCCGGCGTGGCAGCACTCCGCCGCTTCGCGTGGCAGCACCTTCGGCTAATTTGCACTCGAAGCGCGCCATGAGGTCGGTGGACGCCGCGGCCGGCCGCAACTGCTTTAGCTCGGCTTCCAGCTCGGAAAAATCATCCATGGGAGATCAGATTCCTTTTCAGAGCCGCGAGCGCGTAGCGATAACGAGAGGCGGCCGTGTTTTGCGAAATACCCAGGACGGCTGCAATTTCGCCGAACGTCAGTTCATTCCAGATTTTCATGACCAGCACCTCGCGCTGCTCTGCCGGCAGCCGGTCGACTGCGGCGGCAAGGGCCTGCTGAGATTCCGTTCGAGCGTCGAATTCCGGCGGCGCAATTGATTGCTCGGCCTCCGCGAAAGCATCGGCTTCACGCCGGGCGCGGCGGATGTCGCGCCGGAGGAGGTCGAGCGCGGTGGAACGGACTGTGGCGAAGAGAAGCGCGCGATTGGCGATCGGATGCTGCTTGCGCCAGAACTTAACGAACGCTTCCTGCACGATATCCTCGGCGTCCGCGACGGAGCGAACAAATTGGCGCGCAAAGAGGATGAGGCCGGGCGCGGCTTCTGCGAAACAGACTTTCCAATCTTCGTGTGTGGCGACATTCTCCATGACCTCTTTAGGGTCTTTGATGTGACAACGCCGCCCGCGCTGATTTTTGTCTAAATCAGCCACAGATTTTTGCGCGCGTGGAGTCGTGCTGCGTTAAAAGCGGCCTGCGAACGAAGCGGGAGACAGCAGATGCAGGCGAGCGACGGAACGTATGAGCTTTGCAAAATTATAACTCCGACGCCGTCGCAAGCGGGGCAGTCCCTGCGATTTGCCCCTTGGGGTGAGCCTCTTGCGGAAAAGCTGCCGCTATCTTCGCTGCATCGTCTGCATGCTGCGAGGCGGACCAAAGATCTCGCGGAGAATTATCGCATCGCGTAGGCCCTCTGCGGTGGCGAGTCGCGCCACGATGCTTCCGTCTTGCGCTTGAGACGTCGGCGTGGTGCGGGCGGTTTCTCGCGACGTGTGCGCCCGGTCTTCGGCAATGCTCTCGGCCACGTCTCGCACTTCGAACTCCGCAGCGGCTCGTGGCTGCGTGGCTGCAGCAGGGCGATCGGTCAGGACAGTTGTTTCGCGGGTCGGAAGCGGCGGAG
>JACDBM010000367.1 GCA_013694945.1 Chthoniobacterales bacterium | reverse complement strand
ATCGGAAGCCAATCGAAAGCTCCGGCCCCGCCTCCCGTCCAGCGCGTAAATTGCACCCTCATCCTAAGCACATTCCCTCAGCTGAGGTGATCGCTAAAAAGGAGGGAAGACTGACCACTTGAATCGTTCACTATCCACTCATTCCCAGTCACTCTCTCGCTGCCCTGTTTTCATTAACGGTGAATGGGAAACGATTCGCGGCAACGGCATCTCGCCGGTATTCAATCCCTCCCGCGGCGAAGTCATCGCCGAAGCGCCGTTGTGCGGCGTTGATGTGGTGAACGCAGCGGTGGAAGCGGCTGCGGCAGCTTTCCCGGCCTGGCGCGACACGCCGGCCGTCGAGCGTGCCCGTCTTTTCTTTCGTTACCGGCAGCTGGTCGAGGAAAACTTCGACCGCATCTGCCAGTGCGTTTCACGCGAACACGGCAAGACGTTGGCGGAAGCGCGTGGCAGTGTTTATCGCGGAATCGAGAACATCGAATACGCCTGCAGCATTCCGACATTGCTGATGGGCGACACGCTCGAGAATCTCGCGCGCGGCGTCGATTGCGAAACAATGCATCAGCCGCTGGGCGTCTGCGTTGGGATCACACCCTTCAACTTCCCCGCGATGGTGCCGCTCTGGATGTATCCGCTCGCGCTCGCTTGCGGAAACACGTTTGTGCTGAAGCCGAGCGAGAAGGTCCCGCTCACGGTCGTCATCCTCATTGAGCTGCTGGAGAAAGCCGGCTTGCCAAAGGGTGTGCTCAATCTGGTGCATGGCGGGCGCGAGTGCGTCGATGCGCTGCTCACGCATTCGAAGGTTAAGGCGATCTCGTTCGTCGGGTCATCAGCGGTCGCAAAATACATTTTCGAAACCGGCACGCGCCACGGAAAACGGGTGCAAGCCAACGGCGGCGCGAAGAACTACATCGTCGTCATGCCGGATGCGGATGTGCAGCAAACGGTGGAAGCTCTTGCAACGGCCGCGTTTGGTTGTGCGGGCGAACGTTGCATGGCTGGCTCCACCGCGCTCACCGTGGGAAAGGCGGCGGATCGATTGTTGCCATCTCTGGTCGAAGCAGCGCACGCAATTCGAGTAGGACCGACGGATGTAGAAGCGCAGCCGGACATGGGACCAGTGATTACGGCGCAGCACCGCGATCGAGTGATGAATTTGGTCGCGAGCGGAGAGGAGGAAGGTGCAAAGGTGATCGCGGATGGGCGCCGGGTCCGCGTCGCGGATGCGCCGAAAGGTTTCTACATGGGAGCGACAATCGTCGACGGCGTGCAGGACCAAATGACACTCGCGCGTGAGGAAGTTTTCGGCCCGGTCCTAAACGTGATGCGGATGGAGGGCCTCGATGAGGCGATCGCCGCCGCGAACAGATCGTCCTACGGAAATGGCGCGGCGATTTTCACCAATTCCGGAAGGGCGGCGCGTGAATTCAAGCAGCGCGTGAAGGCGGGCATGGTCGGCATCAATGTGGGCGTGCCGGCGACGTTGGCGATGTTTCCCTTCACCGGCTGGGACGAGTCGTTCTTCGGCGACCTGCACATCCAGGGAAAAGAAGGCGTGCAGTTTTATACGCGACAGAAAGTCGTGACGGCACGCTGGTTCGGTGAGGGAGTGGGCGATGTGTGGCAAAAGTAGCTTCGCTCTTGCTCATAATCGCTCCCGGTAGGCTTGCGGTTGATTACCGGTTCCCAACATGAACATGAGACTCATCAACTCCACCGCCGTGCCGACGTTCTTCGTTATGCTCAACAATTACGCAGGAGTTGTCGGTTTCCGAAGCGCGTTCCTCGCATTATATCCTTCTGCGCCGGCTGGGCGGTTCGGCACTGCCAACTCCGGTCTAACTCTATGCACATGACGCTTCCCACCTTGCCGCAGGTTGATCACAAACCTGCTCCGTATCACGGCCCCTCTGCGGAGGATGTTCTCAAGACGCGCCGCGAATTCCTGAATCCCGGAATCTTCCTCTATTATAAGAAGCCGCTCATGCTCGTTGAGGGCAAGATGCAGTATGTCTGGGACGAAACCGGGCGACGTTACCTCGATGCGCTGGGCGGCATCGTGACGATTAGTGTCGGCCACTGCCATCCCGATGTAGTGGAAGCGGCCCGCCGGCAGAATGAATTGCTCCAGCATTCCACGACAATTTATCTGCACCCAAACATCGGGCAGTATGCGGAGAAGCTCGCGTCCAAGATGCCGGGCGACCTGAAGGTCTGCTATTTCGTGAACTCCGGTTCGGAAGCGAACGATCTCGCGCTCCTCATGGCCCGCGCTTACACGGGCAACTACGACATGATCGCGTTGCGCAACGGGTATCATGGCGGCAACGCCTCGGGCATGGGCCTGACGGCGCATCACACCTGGAAATTCAACGTGCCGCACAGCTTCGGTGTGCATCACGCAATCACGCCCGATCCGTATCGCGGCGCGTGGAGTCGCGACGACGCGGACGCGGGGAAGAAATATGCGGCCGACGTGAAGAACCTGATCGACTACGCCACGTCAGGACAAGTCGCAGGGTTCATCGCGGAATCGATCCAAGGCGTCGGCGGCTGCGTGGTCTTTCCTGATGGCTACTTGAAGCATGTTTACGAGCACGTGCGCGCGGTGGGCGGAGTCTGCATTGCGGATGAAGTGCAGGCGGGTTTCGGGAGAACGGGAACGCATTACTGGGGGTTTGAAACACAAGACGTAATCCCCGACATCGTGTGCATGGCTAAGGGCATCGGGAATGGTGCGCCGCTCGGAGCCGTGGTTACGACGCCGAAGATTGCGGCAGCGTTATCGCAGCGAATTCACTTCAACACTTTCGGTGGCAACCCGGTCGTGAGCGCGCAGGGGATGGCGGTGCTCGAGGTGATCGAGCGGGAGAAGCTGCAGGAGAACGCGCTCAAGATCGGGAACCAGATCTTTGCCGGCCTTAGTCGCCTCAAGAAGAAGCACAACGCAATCGGGGATGTACGCGGGAAAGGTCTTCTGCTGGGGATCGAATTAGTCAAAGATCGCGGCACGAAAGAGCCGGCTAAAGCGGAGTGCGCGCAGGTTCTCGAAAGCTGCAAGGAGATGGGTTTGCTCCTGGGCAAAGGCGGATTGCACGGCCAGACGATTCGTTTCTCGCCGCCTATGTGCGTGACAGAAGCCGACGCGGAGTTTCTCCTCGAAGTTTTGGACCGGGCGTTGGCGTCCCTTTAGTTTAGTTTGGTGGATCGGGGCGGCTGTCTGTCCTGGTCGCGCGGATTCTGCGCGCTTGTTTCGGCGTGTCGCCGAAACGAACTTATCCTCCAATCTGCGCCCCAGTGATAAACGTGAAGCGAACGTGAGGTCCGCTCATCGCGGAAGGCGCGCGCTAGCCAGACAAAATGCCACGCGCTTTCTCCTGGTGGCTTGACTACGCCAGGACATGGAGGCTAGCGAATAAGTGCATGGCCGCTCTACCTAACGAGCGGCCATGCCGGATTACAATTTACTATCTCAGTCGATACATCTGACTTCTACCACGATCTCCACTCGTGCAGGTGACGAAACCGGTTTGTTGGCATCTCATTTAGGCTTGTGAATGGGTTCAGCCAAAAACGTTGTTCTCACGCCGGTAATCTGATCGACCGCGCGGCCGGTAACCTCTCCGCGGTCAT
>JACDBM010000072.1 GCA_013694945.1 Chthoniobacterales bacterium | reverse complement strand
TCACGATCGAGGAGATAGAATACAAGAACCTGCTCCAGACTGACGCCGCGATTAATCCCGGCAATAGCGGCGGTCCGCTGATCGATCTTTCTGGCCGGCTCGTCGGTGTGAGCTCGGCGAAGATGGCCTTCACGCCACAAGGTGTGCCGACCCAAGGCGTCTCGTTTGCTATTCCAGCAGAGACCGTGCGCGATACCGTCGCCCAATTTAAAGCCATCGCCGAGAACCAGCCTGCTCCGAAAGCCACGACTCCCGATGACGCCGCGCAGACATCAGCGGCCGAGCGCCTGTTCGGTATGCAGTTACAAAATCTCACGCAGGATCTCACCGATGCACTAGGGCTGGCAGCCGGCCGAGGCGTGCTCGTTAGTGCGGTGGAGCCCGACAGCCCTGCGGACGCCATCGGCATCGAGCGCGGACTGGTGATCTATCGCATCGGCAAATACGACGTGCGCTCGGTCGCGCAGGTGGAGAAACTGCTCAACCGCGCACGGAGTGGAACATCCGTTGATTTCGCCGTCGGGATCGTCCGCACCGGCAACCAATCGCCTCGGCTGGAGACAGTCACGCTGACGGCGCGATAGGCGGCGTTGGAAAAAATCTGCAACATGATGGCCGCTCAGTTGTCTCAAGGGATTACGCACGGATGATAAAAGTCGAAAATCTGACAAAACGTTACGCGGGCACGACGGCGATCCAGGACCTCACCTTCGAGGTTGGCAAGGGCGAGATCATGGGGTTTTTAGGGCCGAATGGCGCCGGCAAAAGCACAACGATGCGCATATTGTCGAGCTTCTTGCCTGCGACTTCGGGGCGTGTGTCCATCGCGGGCTTCGACGTTTTTGAGCAGTCGCTGCAGGCGCGCTCGCACCTTGGCTACATGCCGGAAAATGTGCCGCTCTACGGCGACATGCGCGTTACGGAGTATCTGAATTATCGCGCGGCGCTGAAGGGCGTGCCGCATCGCCGGATTTCGGAGCGCGTCGGCGACGTCAAAGAACTGTGCGGCCTCAAGGAGGTCGAAAAGAAGCTCATCAGCGCGCTCTCCAAAGGTTACCGGCAGCGCGTCGGGTTAGCCGATGCGCTGGTGCACGAGCCGGATTTGCTGATTCTCGATGAGCCCACGAGTGGCCTCGACCCGAACCAGATTCGTCAGGTGCGCGAGCTCATCAAAAACCTTGGTAAGCAACATACGATTCTGCTTTCCACCCACATCCTTCCGGAAGTCGAGATGACCTGCAGCCGGGTCATCATCATCAACAAAGGGCGGATCGAAGCGTGCGACACCCCTGAGAACTTGTTGGGCGAGATTCGCACCGCCGGGGGCGTCGTGCTCGAGGCGAAAGTGGGAAATGACGACGGCGCGGAACAGCTCCGGCAGGTGCCGGGCGTGCGTGATGTCACAACCACCACCGACGGCGAGTGGCAGACGTTCTCGCTGCGCGTGGAATCCGGCGCCGATGTGCGCGAACAAGTCTTTCAATTGGCGATGATGCGCCGCTGGTCTGTCCGCGAACTGTCCCAAAAGAAAGCAACGCTCGAGGACGTGTTCGTGGAGATTACGCAGGCCGATGATGTCTAATATGTACATCAACGTTTCCATCTTCGGCGGGCCGCGGACTGTTATCCTGAGCCGCGCAGCCGGCGAAGGATCTCACAGCCGCGGTGTTAGTCACGCGCAGGGCGGCAGGACGTCGCTCGCGTGGTTGCGAGGTCCCTCATCGTCTCCGCGATTCGGGATGACAGCCGTGGAGCCCAGCGGCCACTTTTCTGCAGGGCGGGGAGCTATATCCGTATGAGCAAATTTTTCACCCTCCTCAAGCGCGAGATCCGCAGCTACTTCTACTCCCCGATTGCCTACATCGTCCTCGTTTTCTTCCTGCTGGTGAGTGGTTTCGATTTCTATATCCAACTGTCCTTCATGAATGGCCGCCCCGTGGGCTATACTGTCCAGGAAGCTTTCTTTAACTCGGTGTTCTTCTGGTTTGCGTTTGTGCTTATATTTCCGCTGATCACGATGCGGCTCTTCGCCGAGGAGTTTAAACTCGGCACGATCGAGCCGCTGATGACCGCGCCGGTAAGAGACTGGCAGGTAGTGCTATCAAAGTTCTTCGGTGCGCTCTTCTTCTACATCGTGCTTTGGACGCCGACGCTGCTCTACTTCGCGATATTCCAAAAGGTAACCGGCCAGCCCGCCGCGAACTCCACGGGCGCATATCTCGGCACGTACATGATGCTGCTGTTGCTCGGCATGTTTTATCTTTCTGTCGGTTGTCTTGCCTCGGTGCTAACGAAAAATCAGATCGTCGCGGCCATCATCTCATTCTGCGCGATCACGCTGCTGTTCTTCCTCGGGCTCGTGTCGTTCATCATCCAGGACGTCAGCTCTACGACACGCCAGCTGCTTGGTTATTTTTCGGCGATCGAACAGATGGGAACGCTGTCGCGGGGCGAGATCGATACCCGCCCGATGGTGCTCTACCTAAGTATGACGATCGTGATGCTTGCGCTGACTCATCAGGCGTTCCAGTCCCGCAAGTGGAGGATGTAACAATGGCCGACGAACCCATCGCTACTCCAGCGTCTCGTTCGCCCAGGAAGATTCACCGCCTGCGCATAGGCGTGAATGTGCT
>JACDBM010000361.1 GCA_013694945.1 Chthoniobacterales bacterium | reverse complement strand
AGTGCTGAGGCGCATGAGCGGCGCTTACGATATGGTAGCCGGCTTCGATTGCAATGCGGCGGGAGGCTGGCAGCGTGAAGGATGAATTTGAGCATCGCGGCATCGCTTCCGTTTCTGCTGCTTACGGCCAATCTCGTCTCGGCTGACCAAGGCGACCAGGCAGCGCAGCAGCTTGCGACAGACGTTTGGAAAGCTAGCGGGGGTGAGAATTGGGCGAAGGTGAAGGCGTTGAAATTTACCTTCGTTGTCGAGCAGGACGGGAAGCAGGTCGCGGCCGCGGAACATCATTGGGACGTGGCGGCTGGCACCGACCACGTGAAGTGGAAAGACAAGGAAGCGACCGTCAATCTCGCCTTCCCAGGGCAGGATGAACTGAGCAAGGCTGCTTATGCGCGTTGGGTGAATGATTCATATTGGCTGCTCGCGCCGCTGAAGGTTTTGGATCCAGGCGTGAAGGTCGCCTATGAAGGACCCAAGGAGTTGGATGGGGCCGCATGTGAGTCGTTGCGGCTTACCTTCCAGCAAGTGGGCCTCACCCCGGGAGATCAGTACGTACTCTACATCGATCTGGAGACGAAGCTGGTGCGGGCTTGGGATTATGTCCCGGAAGGGGAGCCGTTGATGCACGGAACATGGGAGAACTTTCAGGACTTCGGAGGACTGAAGCTTGCAACGGAGCACAATTTCGCCGGCAAGATGATTCGCTTTGCCGGGGTGCAGGTGGTGCAGTGAGGCGATGTAGCTAACGGCCGCTACCGACAGAACTCGACCAGGTCTACGGGCATGGGACTTTCCCAATTGCCCACTTCATTTATCTGCAAGCGCGCCGAATGTAACGCGTGTCGCGGCAGGACGAGTGATCGCTCCAGCTCAGGCGTCCAGCCGGTCTCGATGAACTGGAGGTACAGTCGCTCGTCGGTTCCATAGATTTTGTCACCGATGATCGGGTGACCGATGGCTGCAAGATGAACACGGATCTGGTGCGTCCTTCCGGTCCGCGGAATAGCGCGGACAAGGGAGAACGCGTTCTCCGCACCGGAGCCACGGCGAAAACGCTCTTCGAGGCGCAGCTCCGTGACCGCTGATGAGCCCGCAGGATGGACGGCTTGTTTTAGATAAATCAGCGAGGAGCCATGCGCTCCCTGTCGTGCGAGCGGGAGATCGACGATCTTTGCTTCCCATTCCGGCCAGCCCCAAACCAACGCGAGATACTCCTTCGCGATTCGCTGTTGCTGCATCAGGAAACCGAACTGTCGAGCCGCCGCGGCGGTTTTCGCCACCAGCACGAGGCCGCTCGTCTCCCGGTCGAGCCGGTTGATAATGGAGACCTGACCGCCGTTCGCTACTTCGAAGGCGAGCAGGTTTCGCAACTCTCCCCAGAGCGTCTGCCGGCCATCTGGTTTGGTCGGATGAACCAGCAGAAACGGCGGCTTCTCCACGACCAGATAATCCGCCGTTTCCGCGACGATCCCAAAATCGCCCGCATAGTTTGCGCGATTCTCGTGGTTGTCGGATAAGGCAGGCTTGATCTCACTGCGCAACATTTCTCGTTATTATAAGAGTGGCGATCGCTCTGTGCATGCGGTCGACGGAGTCTCGCTCGAGATTGCGCGTGGCGAGTTCGTTGCGGTCACGGGGCCGAGCGGATGCGGGAAAAGCACGCTGATGCATCTGCTGGCGGGGCTTGATACGCCTACCAGTGGCGAGATCGTGGTCGACGGACTCTCCTTGCACGAGGCGGACGACGCAGCTTTAACGGATTACCGCCGGCGACGGCTTGGTCTGGTCTTTCAGTTCTTCAACTTGCTGCCGACGATGAACGTAATCGAGAACGTCAGCTTTCCGCTGCTCCTGCAAGGTGTGTCGCACGGTGAAAGTGAAGCTCGCGCCCGCGAGCTGCTCGAATTGGTCGGGATGCAGGAACGCGCGGCCCACTTTGTGCATCAATTGAGCGGCGGCGAACAGCAACGGACGGCGATTGCTCGTGCCTTGATTCATCGGCCATCGCTCCTGATCGCGGACGAGCCGACGGGTAATCTCGATTCGAAGTCAGCCGAAATGGTGATTGCGGTTCTGACAAGAATCGGACGCGAAAGATTCGCCACGCTCATCGTCGTGACCCACAGCGAAGAAGTGGCCCGAGTCGCATCTCGCCGGATCGAAATGCGCGACGGTAAAGTGGTGAATTAGCCGCTTCGCTTCTGCCACCAAACGGACCTGAAGATCGCGTCCTCGCGCAGGCCAGAGTCGTAACTCAGGCGTGCCGACCTACACCCTTAGCCGGAGTCAGATCGTCGCGATGCCACTGGAGGAATGCTGGTCCTTCTTCTCCAATCCGGCCAATCTCACGAAGATAACTCCTCCTTCCCTGCGCTTCAGCGTCGAATCCGAGTTGCCTCACGAAGTGCACGCTGGATTGATGATTCTTTATACGGTCTCGCCGCTCTGGAATATCCCAATGACTTGGCTGACGGAAATCACGCAGGTCCGAAAGCCAGATTATTTCGTGGATGAGCAGCGCGTGGGGCCTTATCGAATCTGGCACCACGAACATTTCTTCCGTGGTTTGGACGGAGAGCACACTGAGGTGCGCGATCTGGTCCATTATGTGCCACCGCTGGGGCCGCTGGGCACATGGCTGAATACGTGCGTAATCCGCCCGCAGCTCAGGCACATTTTCGATTTCCGTGAAGGCCGACTGGCAGAAATGTCCAGCACGCGGTCGCGGGATTCGTTTGCTTGACCTCTCTGGGAAAACTGCTTTACCTACAACGCTCAGCCGCCGAAGCCGGGAGACCTCTTGGAATTAAAAGACATCAAAGCCATCATTGACCTGATGAAGAAGAACGACTTGTCGGTCTTCGAAATGGAAAAGGACGGCTTTAAGTTAAAGCTACAGAAAGGCGCGGGCGAACAGACGGTCTTCACCACGCCCCTGGCAGCTCTGGCGCCTGCTTCGGTGACAATGCCCGGAACTTCAGGGACAGCTACTTCTGCGGCAGGCGCAGCCGCAGTGCCGCCCGCAGCAGAACAGGACAGGCGCGCACCCTTGAAGGATATTGTCTCGCCGATGGTGGGCACGTTTTATCGGGCCGCATCGCCGGAGTCGCCAGTCTTTGTTGATGTCGGCAAACAAGTTGGGGAGGAAACTGTGGTCTGCATCATCGAAGCGATGAAGGTCATGAACGAGATCAAGGCAGAAACAAGCGGCGTGATCGCCGAGATCGTGGCCGAGAATGGTAAGCCGGTCCAGTTCGGTCAGGTCCTGTTCCGAGTTAGATAGTTGAGAGATGAGAGTTGAGAGTTGAGTGATCGCACGAATTCCATCCGGGTTCCGCTAAGCCGCCGCTCGCCCGGCTCTCAACGAAAAACTCTCAGCTGATGTTCGAGAAAATCCTCATCGCAAACCGTGGCGAAATTGCGCTCCGCGTTATCCGGGCGTGCAAGGAGCTGGGCGTTCGCACGCTCGCGGTCTACTCGGAAGCGGACGTGGATTCACTCCACGTGCAGCTTGCGGACGAGGCGATCTGCATTGGCGCCCCGTCCAGTTCGGAAAGTTATTTGAAGATCGACCGGATTATGAGCGCGGCGGAGGTGGGCGACGTCGATGCCATTCATCCTGGCTACGGATTCCTGGCGGAGAACGCGCATTTCGCGGAGGTTTGCGAAAGCTGCAAGATCAAGTTTATCGGGCCACCCGCGAGGGCGATGCATGCGATGGGCGATAAGAATTCCGCCCGGGCGTTCGCCCGCAAAGCCGGCGTTTCCGTCACTCCCGGCAGCGATGGAGTGGTTGAAACCGAAGAGGAAGCTCTGAAGGTCGTGCGCAAGATCGGCTTTCCGGTCATGATCAAGGCAGTGGCAGGAGGCGGGGGGCGAGGCATGCGCGCCGCGCATAACGAAGCCAGCCTCCTGCCCATGTTCCATGCCGCCAGAACGGAAGCGGAAAAGGCGTTCGGGAACGGCGATGTCTACATCGAGAAACTCATCGTCAATCCGCACCACATTGAGTTTCAGATCATCGCGGATTCCCACGGAGAAACTGTGCATCTCGGCGAACGAGATTGCTCCATTCAACGCCGAAACCAGAAAGTGATTGAAGAATGTCCCTCGCCCCTTCTCACGCCCGGGCTGCGAAAGAAGATGGGTAAAGCGGCCGTGAAGCTGGCGGATTCGGTGGGTTATGTGAACGCCGGCACGATTGAGTTCCTGGTCGACAACGAGGGGCATTATTACTTCATCGAGATGAACACGCGCATCCAGGTGGAGCATACAATTACTGAGGAGGTCTACGGGTGCGATCTCGTCAAGGAGCAGATCAAGATCGCGGCCGGGGAACGTTTGTCGCCGCACGTCGCGAACGCCATGCCTCGCGCCCACGCCATCCAATGCCGGATCAACGCCGAAGATCCGGAGA
>JACDBM010000245.1 GCA_013694945.1 Chthoniobacterales bacterium | reverse complement strand
GATTGCCGATCGCCTGAAAATCCCGATCGAGCGATTCTTTGTGAACCTGGATCGCTACGGGAACACATCGGCTGCCGCCGTCGCGATCGCTTTAGATGAAGCAAATCGGAGCGGCCGGCTGAAACCAAAAGATTATATCCTGATGGGTGGTGTTTGGCGGCGGCTTGACCTGGGCGAGCAGCGTGATCGAATGGTAGCGCGGAAAAGTTGAGAGTTGTTACCTGAGAATTGAGAGAATTAACTGCCGAGCGCTTTGCGCGTGAACTCTCAACTCGTCAAAAAAGCCACGTGGAGTAGATTTCCAAGCCGAAATGGAACGCCGCCTGACTGCCATCCTTGCTGCCGACGTGGTCGGATACAGCCGGCTGATGGGTGCAAACGAAACTGCCACGCTCGCCGCGCTCAAAAGGCTCCGGATGGATTTGATCGACGGGAAGATCGCCGAACATCAGGGGCGAATCGTCAAGCTGACGGGTGACGGAATGCTGGTGGAGTTCCCGAGCGTGGTGGGCGCAGTTGCGTGCGCTGCCGAGGTTCAGCGCGGAGTGCGTGATCGGAATGCCGGCCTACCGCAGGAGCGCCGCATTGAATTCCGCATCGGCGTGAATCTCGGCGACGTCCTTGTCGAAGGCGACGATATCTTCGGTGATGGCGTCAATGTGGCCGCGCGGCTGGAGAGCATTGCCCCGGTTGGGGGGATCGCTGTCTCCCAGTCTGTGCACGATCATGTTGGCAAACGACTGGGTCTGATTTTTGAAGACATGGGGGAACGGCGACTCAAAAATATTGAACGGCCGATTCGTGTTTACAGTATCTCGTTGGACGAGGCCTCCAGTCGAGAAACTAACGAGGCAGCGTCAACGCCGCGGGAAAGGCCATCAATCGCGGTTCTCCCTTTCATCAACATGAGCGGCGACCCGGAACAGGAATACTTCAGTGACGGCATCACAGAGGACATCATCACCGACCTTTCGAAAGTGTCAGGACTGTTCGTCGTAGCACGGAACACGGCGTTTACCTATAAGGGGAAGGCTGTGGAGGTTCCGCAGGTGGCTAAGCACCTCGGAGTCAACTTTATTCTGGAAGGAAGCGTTCGAAAGGCCGGCTCACGCGTGCGGGTCACAGGACAGCTCATCCATGGAAAGGACGGCGGACACGTCTGGGCCGACCGGTGATCGCGACCTCACCGACATCTTCGCGATCCAGGACGAAATCACTCATGCCATTGTGGAGCAGTTAAAGGTCAAGCTGTTGCCACAGGAGAAGAAGTCGATCGCGCAGTCGCCGACGGACAGCATTGAAGCTTACACATTTTACCTCCGAGGCCGTCAATTCATGCAACGCCACTCGAAGACCAACTATCAATTGGCGCGGCGGATGTTCGCCAAAGCGGTAGAATTGGACCCACTCTATGCTCGGGCTTACGCCGGCATCGCGGATTGCGACTCTTTCCTATTCCTCCACTACCATCTGGCAACGGACATCGACAGTATCTTGGCGATGAGCGCGAAGGCGCTCGCTCTCGACAACAGGCTCGCGGAAGCGCACGCGTCGCGAGGGCTCGCGCTTTCACTTGGACAACGGCATGAGGACGCAATAGCGGAATTCGAAAAAGCGATCGCACTCGACCCGAATTCGTTCGAGGCCCATTACTTCTACGGCCGCGCCTGCGTCACGCAGGGCAAGCTGGAACGGGCTGCCACGGTGTTTGAGCGTGCGGCCGAAAACAAGCCCGACGATTATCAATCATTGTGCCTGTTGGTTCATACTTATCGGTCACTTGGCCGGCAGGGCGAAAGCGAGAGTGCCGCACGCAGGGGTATCGAACGCGCGAAAACTGAACTCACTCTTCACCCCGAAGACGCGAGGCCGGCTTACCTCGGCGCGATTGCCCTTGTTACGCTTGGCGAGAGGGAGCGTGCGAGAGAATGGGCGTCGAGAGCCTTGTCGATCGATCCGGATGATGTCATGACCCAGTACAACGTCGCCTGCGTACACTCTCTGCTGGGCGACATAGAGCAGGCCTTCGATCTGCTCGAACGCTTGCTTCCTAATGCCGGTCAAGAGTTGAAGCGTGGATGGATTAAGCACGACTCCGACCTGGACCCCCTCCGCAGCCACCCACGCTATCAGAAGGTACTCGAGATAATTGAGCCAGACTAGCGAACACCGCGGTAATCGCAGGATGATCGACAGCAAACGACAACTAAGTTTCTAAGTGAGAATGGAACGTCGTCTGACTGCCATTCTTGCCGCCGACGTCGTCGGATACAGCCGCCTGATGGGTGCAAACGAGTCCGGCACGCTGGCGGCATTGAAGACACTGCAGGTCGATTTTATTGAACGCAAGATCGCCGAGCATCAGGGGCGAACCGTTAAACTCACCGGCGACGGGATGCTGGTGGAGTTCCCGAGCGTGGTAAACGCCGTAGCCTGTGCCGCCGAGATGCAGCGCGGCATCCGTGAGCGGAATCAGGGCGTGCCGCAAGATCGGCGCATCGAATTCCGCATCGGCGTGAACGTTGGCGACGTTATTGTGGAAGGCGACGATATTTTCGGCGATGGCGTTAACGTTGCGGCGCGACTGGAGAGCATTGCCACGCCCGGTGGGATAACAATATCTGGACCAGCTCGCGATCACATCGGCAACCGTTTGGACCTGACGCTGGAGGATATTGGCGAACAGACCTTGAAGAATATCGAGAGGCCGATTCGAGTTTACCGCGTTGTTCTGGACCAGCCTGTCTCTCCCGGCCTGAAGCAACAGGATTCAACGCTAGACGGACAACTGGAGAAACCCTCAATTGCAGTGTTGCCCTTCAACAATATGAGCGGCGACCCGGAACAGGAATATTTCAGCGATGGTATAACTGAAGACATCATTACCGACCTGTCCAACGTGTCCGGCCTCTTCGTTGTCGCCCGCAATACGGCATTCACTTACAAGGGCAAACCGGTAAAGGTGCAGCGGGTAGCTCAAGAGCTGGGAGTGAGGTTTGTCCTGGAAGGAAGCGTTCGGAAAGCTGGCTCACGGGTGCGCGTCACCGGCCAGCTCATCCATGGAAAAGACGGCGGCCATGTCTGGGCGGCGCGCTTTGATCGTGATCTGACCGATATTTTCGCGATCCAGGACGAAATCACCCGCGCGATTGTGGAGCAGTTGAAGGTCAAGCTGCTGCCGCAGGAGAGTAAGGTAATCGGGCAGACCCCGACGGATAATGTAGAAGCGTATACTTATTATCTCCGCGGCCGGGAGTTTCTGCACCGGCACTCGAAACACTACTATCACCTGGCGCGCCGCATGTTTGCCAAGGCAGTGGAGCTGGATCCACTTTATGCGCGCGCTTACGCCGGCATTGCCGATTGCGATTCGTTTCTGTTCCTGCACTACCATGTGGATGTTGCGACGGACAGCATTCTTGCTACGACCGCAAAGGCGCTCGCCCTGGACAACAGGCTGCCCGAAGCGCATGCCTCTCGCGGACTCGCGCTCTCAGTCGGGCAACGGTACGACGAAGCCATGGCGGAATTCGAACAGGCAGTCGCGCTCAACCCTAATTTGTTCGAGGCCCATTACCTTTATGGCCGAGCCTCTTTTGCACAAGGCAAGCTCGACCGGGCGGCCGGGCTTTTCGAGCGCGCCGCTGAAATCAAGCCGGATGATTATCAGTCACTGTGCCTTTTGATTCAAACCTACCGGTCGCTTGGTCGCGAGAGCGAGAGCAAAGCTGCGGCACGGAAGGGGATCGAACGAGCAGAGCGCGAACTGACCCTGCATCCGGAGGATCCCCGGCCGGCCTATCTCGGTGCTGCTGCACTGGTTGAGCTAGGCGAAAGAGAGCGGGCCAGGGATTGGTTATCCAGAGCATTGGCCATCGATCCTGACGATCCTATGACTCAGTATAACGTCGCATGCGGCTACACCACTTTGGGTGACATAGACGCGGCCTTCGATTTACTGGAACGGTGGCTTCCATTTGTGAATCACGAGACCAGGGCGTGGATCAAACATGACTCCGACCTGGATGCCCTTCGGACTCACCCGCGCTATCAGAAGGTCCTCGAGCTAGTTGGGTGAGAGAGAGCGAGGCGCCCGCAATGCTGATCGAAACCCACGCGCAGCTTATTTCCTGAGCGAAAATGGAACGCCGCCTTACCGCCATTCTCGCCGCCGACGTAGTCGGATATAGTCGACTGATGGGTGCCAACGAAGCCGGTACGCTCGCGAAACTAAAAGATATCCGGAGTGATTTAATTGACGGCAAAGTGGCTGAACATCAGGGGCGGATTGTCAAACTGACAGGCGACGGCATCCTGGCAGAATTCCCTAGTGTGGTCAGCGCCGTGGCTTGCGCCGTGGAGGTTCAGCGTGGAATGCGGGAGCGAAATGCGGATGCCCCCCAGGATTGCCGCATGGAATTCCGCATCGGGGTGAATCTCGGCGACGTCATCGTGGAAGGGGAAGATATCTTTGGTGATGGCGTCAACGTAGCGGCGCGGCTGGAGAGCATTGCCAAGCCCGGCGGGATCATCATTTCCGGTTCCGTCCGCGATCACGTTGGTAACCGATTGGACGTCGTTTTCGAAGATATGGGCGAGCAGGCCCTGAAGAACATCGAGAGACCAATTCGCGTCTACAACGTCTCGTTGGATGGCCCGAGCACCTGGGACGACAAACACACAAAGCCCACACACCCGGAGCGATCGGGAAAGGAAAGGCCGTCCATCGCCGTTCTGCCTTTTAACAACATGAGCGGGGATCCAGAACAGGAATATTTTAGTGATGGCATCACCGAGGACATCATCACCGATTTATCGAAGGTGTCCGGGCTCTTCGTCGTCGCGCGCAACACTGCATTCACCTACAAGGGCAAGCCGGTAAAGGTGCAGCAGGTCGGTCAGGAGCTGGGCGTCACCTTCATCCTGGAAGGAAGCGTCCGCAAAGCCGCGGCGCGGGTGCGCGTCACCGGTCAGCTTATTAGCAGCAAAGACGGCGGACATGTCTGGGCTGACCGTTATGACCGCGACCTGACCGACATCTTCGCGATTCAGGACGAGATCACCCACGCCATCGTGGAGCAGTTAAAGGTCAAGTTGCTGCCGCAGGAGAAAAAATCCATCCGCCACGCGCCGACCGATAACGTCGAGGCTTACACTTATTATCTGAGAGGCCAGCAGTTCCTACACCGGCACTCGAAATCCTACTATCAGTTGGCACGTCGGATGTTCGTCAAGGCGGTCGAGCTCGACCCGCTCTATGCACGCGCATATGCCGGTATCGCGGACTGCGATTCATTTCTTTTTCTGCACTACCATGAGGATGTTGGGATCGACAGCATTCTGGCCATGAGCGCCAAAGCACTGGCTCTAGAGAATGGACTCGCCGAAGCGCACGCCTCCCGTGGTCTCGCGCTCTCGCTCGGGCAACGCTACGGGGAGGCGATGGCGGAATTTAAAAACGCAATCGCACTCAACCCGAATCTGTTCGAGGCCTTTTACTTCTACGCCCGTGCTTGCTTTGCCCAGGGCAAGCTCGACCGGGCGGCCGCTCTATTTGAGCGCGCGGCGGAAATCAAGCCGGATGACTATCAAAGCTTAGTCCTGTTGATTCAGATCTACCGGTCGCTCCGCCGCGATCGCGATAAAAGGAGTGCCGCGAAGAGAGGGATTGAACGGGCCGAGCGTGAACTCAACGTTCATCCTGAGAATCCGAGGCCGGCCTATCTGGGCGCTGTCGCTCTTCTTGCGCTGGGCGAAACAGATCGGGCCAGGGAATGGTTATCGAGAGCGTTGGCAATCGATCCTGACGATATTCTTACTCAATATAACGTTGCCTGTGTCTATTCGCTCCTGGGCGAGATCGAACCGGCTTTCACTTTGCTTGAACGCCTTCTCCCGCACGCCAATCACGAAACCAAGGCGTGGATCAAACATGACTCTGACTTCGATGCCCTTCGGAGCCATCCACGCTATCAGAAAATACTTGAGCTGATTGGCTAACGAAACGAGAGACGTCTTCAATCCCGAATGGTCATCGAAACCCACGCGCATTTGGATTATCGGGATTTTGCCCCGGATTTCGATGACGTTTTGAAGCGCGCGACCGAAGCCGGCGTGACGCGGATTCTCACGATCGGCACTTCGCTCGAAAGCAGTCGACACGCGATCGAATTAGCGGAGCAACATGAGAACATCTATGCCGTTATTGGTGTTCATCCATCCAACGCGGGGGAGGCGCCGGATGATGTCATGCAACCTCTCCGCGAACTGGCAGGGAACGGACGCGTGGTAGCGATCGGCGAGACGGGTTTGGATTACCACCGCCTGCCCAGCGCTGAAGCGGCGCAGGAAAAACATGTGCAGGTCTTTGGCCGCGCCTTGCAAAGCGCGACGGAGGAGGAGATTACGGCCGGACTGGAAGACGGCGCCTACAAGT
>JACDBM010000216.1 GCA_013694945.1 Chthoniobacterales bacterium | reverse complement strand
CCCGCGTCACGAGCACTTCGTTCATTCCGTCCAGCTGTCGAATTCCGTGCGCGAAATGGAACGAAATCGCACGCGATCGCCCCGCGCGACGAGAGCCGGCGGCACGCGCTGCGGATCGAATAAGCGGAGGGGCGTGCGACCGATTAGATTCCAGCCGCCCGGGGAAGCGATAGGGTAGATTCCGGTCTGCGCGCCGCCGATCGCAACCGACCCCGCCGGAACCGATTTGCGCGGATTAGCTCGTCGGGGCGATGCGAGTTCCGCCGGCAAACCGCCGAGATACGGAAAACCCGGCACGAAGCCAACACAGTGCACGCGATACTCCCCACTGCGATGCAGCCGCACAGCCTCGTCGATCGAAAGTCCGCTGCGCCCTGCGACCTCGCCTAGATCGGGCGCATACTCAGGATCGTAACAAACCGGAATTTCAAGGAGCGCCGATCGCGCGCGCTTCTTGTTCGCCCTGGTCGGTCTCGCCAGCGCCGCGAAAATCTTCTTTTTCAACCAGTCCAGGATAGAGTCGGGAGAAGCACCGGCCTCGATCGCGCCCGCCGGGTCGAAGAAGAGACCGATTGAATCGTATGCCGCCACATACTCCACCACGCTGGGAATGGCCGCCGCTTCGAGACGCTGCTGCGCGTTGAGAACAGCTTCAAGCGCCGCCTCTGGATTGCTCGCGAAATCATCGTAAACACGAACAACCACGGCGGAATCTCCGAGCGGGGTGATTTCCATGCGGCGTGGAGCAATGGATTGGATTTGCTCAGGTCAAATCACGGTGGACGCGCGGCGGCTCGGCTCAACCTTTCCGAGGATTGCCGGGCGAATCTGCTTCGACTGCTACTGCAACATCCGCAACGGATTCCTTTATCTCCTCTACGGCGGGATGAACATCACTGATCAGTTGATGCTCTTCCTTCGAGAGCGCTTCGATGCGCGCGGTCACCTCGTGTAGATCCTTCAACATCGTTTCCTGCCTGGATGACAGACGATGCATCCACCAGAAGCAAACTGCCCAACACGCAGTGCCCCGATCCAACTAAGGAGCAAAGACAGCCACATGAACGCGTTTAACACAAAAACCACGAGGACTCCAACGAACGCGCCCTGACTGGAGAAGTGTTCGACAGCAAGCCTCCTCTGAGGGAAAGCTCTGTCACTCCGCCTCGAATGTACGAAACAGTAGCAGCCGCCAGAGTGTCATCCGCACCAACACTGCGGGAAGGCGCGCCTTTCGCCTCGGACGTTCGCCTGCGCATTTTTCTTCTCTCCTGCACGCTGCTTTTTCTCGAGCTGCTCTGCATCCGGTGGATTCCGGCGTACGTCCGTTACCTCAGCTACTTCACCAACTTCATTCTGCTCGCCTCGTTCCTTGGCATGGGCTTGGGAATCCTGGCAGCGCGGCGGCCGGCGTTCCGCTTCCCATCGTTTCCGCTCATGCTGCTAATCCTCACCGCGGTGGTCGCGGTGAATCGGTTCGAGTTGAATCTTTCGACCACGGACGTGCTCTACTTCGGGTCGGGCACGACCGGTGTGGCACAGGCCGAGAGCTTCATTCTTCTGCCGCTGATCTTCACGCTGGTGGCTGCGACTTTCATCCCGCTGGCGCGATCTCTCGGGCTGCTCTTCACGCAAACGGCCCCGCTGACGGCCTACACGTACGACATCCTCGGGAGTCTGGCCGGAACTGCCGCGTTTTTCCTGATCAGCTACTTCTCGCTGCCGCCCGTCGTCTGGTTCGCTCTCCTTGGGGCGCTTGTCCTCGTCCTGAGTAGTCGAGCGAGACTCCCGCGCAGCGCCGCTTTCCTTCTCGCGAGCGCGGCGATTGCGTTGTTTCTCCAGCAAGGCACCTCCTGGTCGCCGTATTATAAGATCACGCTGACTCCCGCGAAGCCGGTCGGCTATCACCTGGACGTAAACAGCATCGGGCATCAAAGCATGATCCCGTGGCGGCAAAAGGAGCCATTTTACCGGCGTATCTATGAGCTGTTTCCCGGCACCTCCTTCCAGAATGTGCTCATTCTGGGCGCGGGCACCGGCTCCGACACAGCGACTGCGCTCGCCAATGGAGTGGGGCAGATCACCGCGGTGGAAATAGATCCGGTCATCCAGAATCTGGGAGCGCAGTTGCATCCAGATCGACCCTACGCCGATCCACGAGTCCGGTTGGTGAACGACGATGGCCGCGTCTTCCTCCGGCACACAAAGGAGAAGTATGACCTCATCATCTTCGCGCTGCCGGATTCGCTCACGCTCACGTCGAGCATCGCGAATCTTCGCCTGGAAAGCTTCCTCTTCACGCAAGACTCGCTCGCCGCGGCGCGGGCCGCTCTCGCTCCGGAGGGAGTGCTCGTGCTCTACAATTATTATCGCGAGTCGTGGCTGATCCAAAAGCTCGCTGGCATGGTGAGCCGGACCTTTGGACGCGATTCGTTCGTCTCCACCTATGGAGGTCAAGGGCGCGGCGCGGTCATCATCAACGGCTCGCGACTGAATGAGCTTTCACCGGAGCAATTCGGGGCCTATCAGGAGTATCCACGCGCACAGAGCGGCACGGAATTGCGCGTCACGGGTGAAGGCTACATGACGGGCACAGCGAATCCCGCCACGGATGATTGGCCGTTTGTTTACCTTCCGCGAAAATCGTTCCCGAGCATTTACATCAAAGGCTTGGTTGCGATCGCGGTGATCTCGCTGGCAGGAATCCTCTCCGTCGCGCCACGCAGCACGTTGCGCCGTTTCGATTGGCACATGTTCTTTCTCGGCGTCGCCTTCGCTCTTCTGGAGGTAAAGGCGTTGATCACGTTCGCACTGCTCTTTGGCAGCACCTGGAACGTGAACTCGCTCGTGTTCTTCGCGATCCTTGCGAGCGTCCTGATCGCCGTGCTCGTGAATGCGCGATGCAAGATTCGCCGAGTTTGGATTTTCTACGTTCTGCTCTTCGCGACGCTGCTCT
>JACDBM010000211.1 GCA_013694945.1 Chthoniobacterales bacterium | reverse complement strand
GCAAGAGGGCGAGAACTTCGCCGGCGAGATGCAGCGAACCGGCGACCAAAACGCGGCGCGAACTCTCCTGCGCGATCCGCAAAGCATCGGCGCATGACGGCGCGATCTGGTAGCGAATCCGCGGCGTTACGGACGCGACGATTTCTGCGAGTTCTGCGGGGAACATGACACGCTCACCGCGAAAGCAGGGTAACACGACCAATCCGGCGACTTTTGCCAACTCGCGGTAAACGGCGGCTGCATCTTTGTCGCGCAAGATTCCGAAGACGAGAGCAGCCTTTTCATCCCCGAACTCCTCTCGCCACACTGCCGCCGCGAGGCGCGCACCCGCGGGGTTATGCGCTCCATCAATCACAATCCGGTCGTTCCAGCGTTGAAAGCGAGCTGGCCAAGTCACAGTTGCCAAACCTTCTTCGACTGCGCCTTCGTCGACCGCGATGCGGCCGGTCCGCAACGCCGCGATCGCGACCGCGGCGTTCTGCTTCTGATGCATGCCATGCAAGGCGAGGGGAGATGAATCGTACTGCTGGGAAACGAATTCGAGCGGTGCCTCGCATTCCGCGGCACGATGCCTGATGACGGTCTCAGCTTCCCTCGGCTGAATTGCAGAGACGACGGGAACCTGCCGCTTGATGATGCCAGCCTTTTCGGCCGCAATCTCGGCAAGGGAATGGCCTAACCACTTCTGATGATCGTAATCGATCGGCGTGAGCACCGAGACAATCGGAGTGACAGCGTTCGTGGCATCGAGACGCCCGCCCAACCCAGTCTCGAGCGCGATCAGCTCGCATCCTTCGCTTCGAAAATGAAGCAGGCCCAGAGCCGTGGTGATTTCAAAGAAGGTTGGATGCGGATTCCAATCGTGAATCAGCGCGCGAATCATCATTAGACCGGCAGCGACTGCGGATGGGCTGATCATTTCGCCATTTACCTGAATGCGTTCGCGGAAAGTCACCAGGTGAGGAGAGGTGAAGAGGCCGCTCCGATAGCCCTGTGCTCGCGCGATGGCGTCGATCATCGCACAGACAGAGCCTTTTCCGTTTGTGCCGGCGACGTGGATAATGCGCTCGCCGGGCGCGGAGATTCCCAAGGCAGCGAGCAGGCGCTGGATGTTCTCCAATCCGAGTTTAATGCCGAAGCGCTGGGTGCCAAAAAGCCAGGCGATTGCGTCTTCGTACGAGGTCAAGGGTCGCGGCCTGAGGCCCCTCCCACGTTCACTGAGAGGCGGAAAAGTAGGCTAGGAGCTGGGCGATCTGCGGCCGCATTTTCTTGCGATGAACGATAAGATCGATCAAGCCATGTTCCTCGAGAAACTCCGCCGTCTGAAAACCTTCCGGCAAATCCTGGTGCGTCGTCTCTTTGATAACGCGGGGCCCCGCAAAACCGACCATGCTCTTGGGTTCGGCCAGGATAACGTCGCCTAACGAGGCAAAGCTCGCCATCACGCCGGCCGTGGTCGGATTCGTCAGGACGGAAATATAAGGCAGCTTCTCGCTGGCATGGCGGGCGAGCGCTCCGCTCGTTTTTGCCATCTGCATCAGGCTCAGCATGCCTTCGTACATCCGGGCGCCGCCGGAAGCGGAAATGATGATCACGGGAGATCGCGTGGCCGTTCCGTGCTCGATAATACGGGTGATCCGTTCACCGACCACAGAGCCCATGGTTGCTGCGAGGAAGCTGAAGTCCATCACCGCGATGGCAACCTTGTAACCTTCGATCATGCCGGCGCCGCTCAAGACTGCGTCCGTCAGGCCGGTGCTATCCTGATATTTCTTGAGCCGATCTTTATAAGTCGCCATGCCTTGAAAGCGGAGCGTGTCGATCGAGCGCAGATCGGCATCATGCTCAGTGAAGCTTTCCGGATCGGCGAGATCAGCGAGGCGCTCCCGGGCAGACTGCGGAAAATGGTATTCGCAATGCGGACAAACGCGCTGATTCTGCGCGAGCTCGAGCTCGTGCACGACCGCGGAACAACCCGGGCATTTCTGCCAGAGACCCTGCGGCATCTCGCGTTTCCGCCCGCTCTGCGTTTTTAGCGCCGGTCTTTTGAAGATGGCCATAAGATCAAGCACGAGCCGCGGTGGCGGCGTGGACCGAGATTGCACCTGCCGCTTTCAGCACGCGAGCGCATTCGCTCAGCGTGGAGCCGGTGGTCAGCACATCGTCGATCAGGAGCACGCGCAAGCCTCGCACGTTCGCCTTTTTCCGTAAACGGAACGCATCCCGCAAATTTTCCATGCGTTCTGTGCGATCAAAGGCAGTCTGCGTGGTGGTGTAACGGATGCGCTCAAGTGGCTCCCGCATGGTAAGCCCGGCACGAGCGCTCAACGATTGGGCGAGCAACTCCGCTTGATTGAAACCGCGCTCTCGCTTGCGCGCCGGGTGGAGCGGAACCGGCACGACCAAGTCGAAGCGATGGCCCTCAAGACGAGGATCGCGCAGGGTCTCATTAAGCCACTC
>JACDBM010000205.1 GCA_013694945.1 Chthoniobacterales bacterium | reverse complement strand
GGAGCACGCCGACGCCGGTGAGAATCGCGACCGGCTGTTTGAAAATATCGCTGCTGATGCTGGAGAGCGCGGTCTGCATCATGCGCGTGTCGTTCGTTACGCGCGACATGAGAAAGCCGGAACGCATTTTGTTGAAGAAATCCATGGAGTGCCCAAGGATTTTCTGGAAGAGCTGCGTGCGAATGTCGGTCAGGACTTTATTGCTCACCCACGCCATGTAGTAGCTGTTCAGGTAGGAGCAGAGGCTGCGCGCCATCATCACCGCCGGAATCCCGAGGCAAAGCAAGACCAGGGAATTGATTTTCGGACCGTTGTCGTATTGATCCGGGTGCTGGAGGAGGGTGCTCGTATTAACCGCACCACCGAAGACAACCGTCATGACCTTTGTGAGAATCAGAGGCAGCAGGCCGCTGATGCCGCCATAAGCCAGGCCAAAGACGAGACCAATCGCAAAGCGGGCCTTGTATGGCTTGACGTATGTAAAGAGACGCCGGTAAGGGCCTGAAGCGGCCTTGAGAGTTTCCCAAAGAGAGCGCTTAACTTTCGGTGCTGTGGGTGCGCTCATTCGGGAGGCCGGGACCTGCGGCAAGCAGCGCTTTCATAGCATCGATCACCTGCTCCGTCGAGATCAGGTTCATGGGGACGGGCTTCTGCTTGGGCGAGAACTGCGTGACTGGCGCGGGGTGGCCGGCCTGGAGAATAATCGCCGGAGTAAACCGCGGATGCCAGTGGAGCGGATTGGTGGGGCCGAACAGGACGACCTGCGGTGTCTGGGTCGCGACGGCGAGATGCATCGGCGCGGAATCGACCGTCGTGAGCAGGCGGGCGCGTTGGATGAGGGCAGCCAGCGTGAGGAGGTCCACCTGTCCGGAAAGGTCAACGAAGGGGTGCCGCGCGTGGCTTTTGATGCGTGCAATATGAGTTTGCTCGAGCGGCGAATTGCCGCCGGTCAGGACGGGAGAAAGGTTGTGTTCGGTTGCCCATGAGATTAGCGCTGCCCAACGCTCCGGTTCCCAAAACTTTTCGGCCCGGGCGGAACCCGGATGCAAGAGGACGAACTCGCTTCTGACTTCGGCATCGTCCAGAATGCGCCTGGCCCGCTCGACTGCCGCGACGGGAAGGTTCAGCCGGACGACAGCGGAAGCGGCGCGAATCCCCAACGGTGCGAGCAGTGCGAGATGGTAATCGACTGTGTGTACGAGACGGATGGGACAGTCGACCAGCTCGTTGTAACTAAGCGCCCGGATCTTCGCGCGCTGGCGCGGATGGTCAGCCGTGATGCGCTTTTTTGCCCCGGAGAGCAGAGTCAGAAATGCGGAACGATCGTTACGCGTGAAATCGAGGCAATAATCGAAGCGGCGCGCTGCGACCGAGAACCAACTCGCCGTATCAGTGACTTTGCCCCGGGCAATGAATATTCGGTCTAAGCCTGTGATTGCGGGCAGGAGTTCACGACATCCCGCGGAGATGATCAGGGAGATGTTGGCGCGGGGAAACTTCTTCCGCACGGCGGCGATCGCCGGGGTGGTGAGGATCAGATCTCCGATGCGTTTGAGCTGGATGAGGAGAATATTCATTCTACTCCTGCTCCTCCTCGTGATCTTGGTTGGAATGATCGGATCAGGAGCGTGACCAAGATCAAGAGCAGGAGTCGTTGGAGCGCTTTTCGGCGCGCCCTACGCTCTCATCTGCAACGCGTGCCCGTAGCCATTCAACAGTCGCGTGCGGAAATGATCCCAGGTAAAGTTTTTCGCGACGCGTTCACGCGCCGCGATACCCATCCGCTCCACGATCTCCGGATGTTCGTAGAGATGTAGTATTGCCTCGGCGAGGCGATCCACATTTGCCGGAGGAATAATAATGCCTTCCGCCCCGTCGGTCACCACGTCGCCGGACTCACGCGTGGTGATCTGCGGTAAACCACAGGCCGCGGCTTCGTAGGTGACCTTGGCGCTCCCTTCGCATTGCGATGGAAATACGTGAATTGTCCCCTGGCTCAGACAGGTCTCTGGATTTTTTGCGAAGCCAACGACCCGGATGTTGTCGCGCCAGAATCTCTTGAGATGCGGTTTCGCTTCTTTGTGCACTGAGCCAACCAGCCATAACTCGGCATTTTTCAATTCCAGCCGATGCCACGCCTCGAGCAGATGATGGATGCCTTTTCGCTCAATCAGCGCTCCCGAGAAGATGGCGCGGAACACAGTCGGGCGCCTGCCCGGTCTGAAGCGCTCAACATCCACGCCGCGCGGAAGGTAGAAGAGCTTATCCTCCGAAAAGCCCTGCACGCGGAAGGTCTCGGCGGCCTTTTGTGAGAGAACAACAAGCAGATCGGCGAGATTATATTCCTCGATAAACCGCTCGCGCGGGAGCAGGAGATTTTCCTTCCAACCGGCATTGGGAGCCGCGCGCGTCCGTTTGCGCGCGATCTTGCCGCGATCGCGATGCCAGGTCGGAATCTCGACAAGGGAGGGGATGCCTCGTGCTCGTGCCACGCGGAGCGATTTAAGGCAATCGCCGGACCAACTGTGAAAAAGGTCGTAGTGGCCGGTTGCCAGTTCTCGCGAGGCTACCCAGTCGAGATACTTCTTTTTTGCCCCATAGTAGTAGGGACTCTCCAGAAAAGAGACCAGCCGCACAGGATGCCAGCGCAAGGAGTGGATCAGCGACGCCGGGATCTCTTTCTGCCGGTTGTCGTAAGCGATAGCTTTGCCGAGAAATCCTCCGCGATGCGAGGCGCGTAACGCTTCGAAAGCATCCGTGTCTAATCCGGAGCCTCCGATTCGCGCGAAGATGGAGTAAAGAAGATGGCGGGGCAGGCGCCGCGTGCCCATCTTCCTCTCCGGCGCGGGGGGGGCGTTTAGAGTTTCACCGAGCATCGGCTAGCAAGTATTGTGGCGTTTCGGGGCAAGTAAAGGAGGACTGCTTACCCCGTCGCCCAATGAAGCCAGCCCAACTTACGATCGGGTTCGTCCGGCGCGGCTTTTCGGAGAGCGGCGGTGCGGAATCGTACCTGAAGCGCCTGGCAGATGGTGTGCTCGCTTCAGGCCACGATGTGCGTCTGGCGACCACCGCCGAATGGCCCCCAAGCGAGTGGCCGTTCGGCGCGATCATGCGCCTCGCGGGCAAAACACCGACGGAGTTCGCCGATTCCTTCCAATCATTCCGGCCAAACTGGAACTGCGACGTCGTGCTCAGTCTCGAGCGAGTCTGGCAATGCGATGTTTATCGCGCTGGTGATGGTGTGCACCGCGCCTGGCTCGCCCGTCGAAAGAACTTCGATGCCGGCCTACGGAGACTGCACGGTATCTTCAATCGCAAGCATCGAGCGATCCTGTGCCTGGAAGAATCACTCTTCGGCCACCGGGGTGCGCGCCGTGTAATCGCGAATTCGGAAATGGTAAAGCGGGAAATCGTTCAGCTTTACGGATGCCCAGGGGACCAGATCGATGTTGTCCGCAATGGCGTGCCTGTGGAGCAGTTTCGTTCGACTGCGGAGATGCGGCTGAGGAGTCGCCTTGCCTTGGGGCTGGGTGATGATGCTCTTGCGGTGCTTTTTGTCGGCTCGGGGTGGGGGAGGAAAGGACTGCATTTCGCGATCAAGGCAGTCGAAGCCTGCAAGAATCCACAAATGCAATTGCTGGTTGCGGGCCGCGGGAATCGCGCGGAGTACCGCTCTCGCAGTTTGCGGTTCCTCGGAGTCGTGCACGACCTGCCTGCGCTCTACGCGGCGGCCGATATCTTCTTACTGCCGACTATCTACGATCCTTTCTCGAATGCCTGCCTCGAAGCCGTAGCCTCGGGTCTTCCGGTCATCACGACCTCTTCGAACGGGTTCGCGGAGATTGTGGAAGAGGGTATCCAAGGCAGCATCGTGAACGATCCTG
>JACDBM010000183.1 GCA_013694945.1 Chthoniobacterales bacterium | reverse complement strand
GACAGGACAAGAACTCGCCTCGTCCGCGGACGCGAAAACCACCCGCGGGCTGCACACGCTCATGCATCCGGGTTTTCTCGGGATGAAGTTTCAATTTCTGGCGCTGGCCAGAAATGTCCCGGACGAGTGCCGCCTTTCAGGTATGCGGTTCGCTCGATCTTCTCTGCCGGATGGAGACGCGTGAAGCGTTTTGCGGACGCAGGGAGTCACAGCGCAGGAACGGGCTTCCGTTCAGGCAAATTGCTCGAAAGGGCGTTGAGTCGCCGCATTTTCGCGATCGTTGCAGTGACAATTGCGATCGCTTTCCCGACCTCCGTCGCGGTGTTGAAGCGACCAAACGAAAACCGGAGAGAACCCCGGGCGCGCTCCTCGCTCAAACCCATCGCGCGCAAGACGTGCGACGCCTGCAAAGAGCCGGTGTGGCAAGCAGAGCCCGCAGAACAGCAGAGGTTACTCTGATCGAGCATCATCAAGGCTGCTCCCGATTGGATCCCGTCGAATGTCAGACTGGAGGTGTTTGGGAGACGCTCCTTCAGATTACCGTTCACCGTGACGTCAGGAATGGCGGCGATGATAGCGGCTTCAAACTGATCCCGCATCTGGCGAATGCGATCCGGCTCGGTGCGAAGCGCTTCCACCGCCCGTTCCGCCGCTTTGCCGAACCCAACAATCGAGGCCACGTTCTCAGTCCCCGCGCGCCGGCCATTTTCCTGGCTGCCGCCGAACAGCAGCGGACGAAAGGGAGCGCGCCGACTGAGATAGAGAGCACCGACCCCTTTCGGGCCGTAAAGTTTGTGCGCGGAAAGCGACAGGAAATTAATGGTGGAATGGCGCAACGAGATCGGGAGCTTGCCCGCGGCCTGAACCGCGTCGCAATGAAAGATCACTCGTTTGCGCCGCGCGATCTCCGCGATTTTCTCGATCGGGAAAAGCACCCCGCTCTCGTTGTTTGCCCACATCGCGGAAATGATCGCCGTCTCGGAAGTGACGGCCCTTTCCAACTCATCCAGGTCGAGATTTCCATCGCTGTCCACCGGGACATACGTCACCGTGCTCCCACGTTTGGCGAGCTCTCCGCAGAGCCGCAGGATTGCACTGTGTTCCACTGCCGTGGTCACGATGTGCTGCCTTTTTGGATCAAGCTGGAGAGCCGAACGAATGGCTGTGTTATTCGATTCCGTCCCGCAACTAGTGAAAATGATTTCGCCTGGTTCGCACCCGAGTAGCATCGCGACCCGCTCGCGTGCCAGGTCGATGGCCGAGCGCACCTGTGCGCCAAACCGGTAGGCGCTGGAAGGATTTCCGTAGTAGGTCGTGAGGAACGGCAACATCTCCTCGAGCACGGCGGGATCGAGCGGCGTCGTCGCATTGTGATCAAGGTAGATGATCTTTTCCGGCACGATCATGGCTATTTTTCCTGCTCTTGCTCCTGATCTTCCCTCACGCGGTCCAAGCAAGATCAAGATCACGAGCAAGATCAGAAATATCAAATGTCATTCCGCCGGTCGCGGCTCGCTGCCCACGTGCTTCGGATGTTTGTGCGTGTAGCGGAAGTAGAGATTGCGCAGGTAAATGGGCAGTGGCATCGCGGTGCTTAGCACGCCAACGGAATCGCGCTGGTAAATCGCGAAATAACTTAGCATCAGCAGGCTCCCGAGCGCACTGCATTCCCAGAAGCCGAATGGGATCACGCTTTTCCGCGCGCGCTCCGACGCAATCCATTGCAGAAGGAAACGCAGTCCGAAGACGACGCTGCCGCTCAGGCCGACGATCTTCCACGGATGAAGCACGATCCCGAACACGTGGGTCTCGGCGAGAAATTGGAGGCTGTTCATAGGCCCACAGATTACACAGATTGTCACAGATGGTATGCGCAAGACCTTTCGCCAGCTCGCCGGAGCGGTATCCCGCTGCTCTTCACCGCGGCGAATTTGTGCTTATCTCGACATGAACTCGCCGTCCCTAAGTCCAGGCCGCATATGAAGTCCATCTGGGACTACGCCAACCCGCAGCTGCGCGACCTCGGGGTTTACGAGCCGGGAAAGCCGATCGAAGAAACCGCCCGCGAACTCGGGGCCGATGCCGCCAGCATCATCAAGCTGGCTTCGAACGAAAACCCACTCGGCCCTTCGCCGAAGGCTCTCGAAGCCATGCGCCAGGCGTTGCAGTCCGCGCACCGCTATCCGGATGGCGGTGGGTACTATCTGCGCGAAGCACTGGCCGCGAAGCTTGGTCTCCGGCGCGAGAACATCATTCTCGGCAGCGGCTCAAACGAGGTCCTGGAATTCCTCGGCCACGCGTTCCTGAACCGCGACGACGAAATCATTACCTCGGAGCACGCTTTTATCGCTTACAAGCTGATCGCCGCCGTCTTCGGGGCGCGCACGATCCAGGTCCCGAGTCCCGATTTGCACCATAATCTCGATGGCATGATCGCCGCGATCACTCCAGCGACGCGCCTCATCTTCATCGCGAATCCAAACAATCCGACCGGTACGCTGCTTTCCCAGAGAGAGATCGATTCCTTCATCGCGGCCCTCCCGCAGAAGATCGTCGTCGCGTTCGACGAAGCGTATTTTGAATACGTCGAAAACCCGCCCGACACGCTTAAGTTCGTGCGCGACCGCCGCAACGTCATCGTCCTGCGCACCTTCTCAAAGATTCAGGGATTGGCGAGTCTGCGCATCGGCTACGGTCTCGCCCATCCGGAGCTGATCCAGGTGCTCCAGAAAACGCGCCAGCCTTTCAACGTCAGCGGACTGGCCCAAGCGGCTGCCGTCGCCGGGTTGCAGGATGAGGAGCATCAACGCAAAACAAAGTGCATCACGGATGAAGGGCGCGCGTTTTTCGAGCAGGAGTTTGCCGCGATGAGATTGGAGTTCGCACCCAGTTCGGCGAACTTCGTCCTGGTGAAGGTGGGTGACGCCGCGTCCGTTTTTCACCAATTGCTCCAGCGCCGGATCATCGTGCGCGCGCTGAAAGGATACGATCTGCCGGAGTGGATTCGGATTTCGATTGGGACCATGGAGCAAAACCGCACATGCATCGACGCGCTGAAGGAAGTGCTCGCGAAAGCTTGACCCCGGAGAACCAGCCGGTTGCGAGCAGCGGCGAGACCATTGCCGCGATTTCCACTCCCGCTGGTGAAGGCGCAATCGCGCTCATCCGCCTTTCCGGATCCCATGCAATCGCGATCGCGAACCGCATATTTCGCGGCAAACTGCAGCCGTCCCAGTTCCCCTCGCACGGGCAGCACCTCGGCCAGGTTCTCGATGGAGAACGCGTCGTTGACCAGGTCGTGCTCTCAGTTCATCGCGCGCCGCATAGTTACACCGCGGAGGATCTCGTAGAGATCAGTTGTCACGGCGGAGTGCTCGTGACGGCGCAAGTGCTCGCTACCTGCCTGGCTGCGGGCGCACGGAGCGCGCGCGCGGGCGAATTTACGGAGCGCGCCTTTCTCCACGGCAAATTAGATCTGACTCAGGCTGAGGCGGTCATCGATCTCATTCGCGCGCAGACGGACCTCGCGCTCCGCTCCGCGACCGAGCAATTGCAGGGTCGGCTGGGCGACTCGATCACAGCAATTCGCGACGCCCTCGTCGGATTGCTCGCGCACCTCGAGGCGGCGCTTGATTTTCCGGAGGAAGACATCGCGCCGGACGAAGGCCAAAAACTTCGGGCGCGGCTCGAGTCCGTGGGCGAAATGATCCGGGTGCTGCTCGCGACGGAGCAACGGGGCCGAATCCTGCGCGAAGGCATTCGCGTGGTGATCTACGGCGCAACCAACGCCGGCAAGTCGAGCCTGCTAAATCGCCTTCTCGGCTATGACCGCGCAATTGTCAGCCATATTCCGGGCACGACGCGCGACACGATCGAAGAGGTCATTAATCTTCGCGGCATCCCCATTCGCCTGCTCGATACGGCTGGGCTGCGCGAGTCCGAGGATGAACTCGAGCGCGCGGGAATGGCCCGCACCGAGAAGTCCCTCGCGCTCGCCGATCTCGTCCTGCACCTCGTGGACAGCAGCGCACCCCAGCCGGCCCTCTTCCAGCGCCGTGACCTCCTTCCGGATGAGATTCTGCTGCTGAACAAAAGCGATCTGCCTGCGCACCCGGATTGGCGGGAGAGCGCGGCGTTGCGCATCTCCTGCGTGGCTGAGAACGGCCTCACCGGGCTCGAGGAGGAAATTCTCGCGCGGGTGGGTGCAGCGAACATCCAGACAGAGAGCACCGTCGCGATCAACGCGCGGCATCGCGATTGCCTTCGGCGCGCGCTTGGCGCATGTGAGCGGGCCGGCGTCACTCTCGAGCAAGGTCTTTCCCTGGAGTTCGCGGCGGTTGATGCGCACGAGGCGCTGAATGCCGTTGCCGAGGTCATTGGTCTCGGAAGCGATGATCCGATTCTCGACTCGCTATTCTCACAGTTCTGCATCGGCAAATGAAGGGCACTGGCGCCTACGAACGCCTCGTTAGGCCGCTTCTCTTTTCCCTCGATCCGGAAGGTGCGCACCATCTGGCGATAAACGCGCTACGGATTGTCTCGCAGCTCCCGCAGCTTCTGGCGGGGTTGCGCCGTTTCCAGTCTCCGGGTAAACCAGCCACCCTTCTCGGCCTGAACTTCCCCAACCCGATCGGCCTCGCCGCTGGGATGGACAAAGACGGCGTGGCGCTCCCCGCCTGGGACGCGCTGGGCTTTGGTTTTGTTGAGATCGGCACCATCACTGCCAAGGCTCAGCCGGGAAATTCCAAGCCGCGCATCTTTCGATACCCCGAACAGGAGGCGCTTATTAATCGGCTCGGCTTCAACAACGACGGCGCTGATCTGGTAGCGGCCCGGCTTCGCAAACTGCGCGCCAAGGGTCAGTGGCCCGGGATCCCCGTCGGGATCAACCTCGGCAAATCGAAAGCAACCGAACTGGAGCACGCGGCCGACGATTATCTCTACTCCTTTCAGCGGCTCCGCGATTTTGCGGATTACATCGTGCTCAATGTCAGCTCACCAAACACGCCGGGATTGCGTGCGCTCCAGGAAGAAGCAGCCCTTTCCCAACTGCTCCAGGCGATCTGCCGGGAAAACGAGAAATCGCGTAAACCGATTCTTCTAAAAATCGCGCCCGATCTTTCGCTGCCCGAACTTGATCAAATCGTCGCCACTTGCGAGCAGAATGAGATCGACGGCTTCGTCGCCACCAACACCATGCTCGACCACTCTGCGATCCCTCGGGAGAAAGATCAAAGCGGTGGCCTCAGTGGTGCGCCATTGCGAGAAAAATCGACCGCCTTTGTCCGCGCTCTCCGCGAACGATCATCCCTGCCCATCATCGCGGTTGGCGGAATCTTTGACGCCGCCAGCGCAGCCGAAAAATTCGCTGCCGGAGCACAGCTCATTCAAGTCTATACCGGCTTCATCTATCGCGGACCGGCGATGCTCAAGTCGATCCTCGACGAGTTCTAAGCGTAACCTTCAGATCTTGCTCGCTTTCGCCAGGTAGTTCCTTGTGCAAGGCAACAATCTGCTACGATTTAGGGGACCTACGCCTTGTCCTCCAATCGGCCTTCTTCGGCTTCATGTAAATCGACCCATGTCTGAACATCAGCGCGATCTCCCCAGCCCAGCTGTTCCTTGGTCAATTGGAGGTCGGCGCTCGCTTCGTCCCGCCAACCGCGTTTGGAAAGGAATGCGTTCCAAATCAGGATTTCTTCGTCGTTTGGTTTGCGACCGTGTTCAAAGCACCAATCGAGAATTTCTTCGTCCGATCCGCCCTGCAGGGTTCGGTCGACAAGCTCGTCGTAATCGATCCGGAGAAATCGTGTGCAGCGGGCATCAAAGAATGTGGGATCATCCACTCCAACAAAATAACCGGCCGCCAATTGGCCGCGGGCATTTAGCCGGATCTTATCGAGCATCCGCGCAAAATAGATTAGACCCTTGGTCTCGCGATAATCACTACAGGGAGTTTGCATAATGGTTTTTCTTTAGCTCTCCTTTGACAGTACCTTTAGGCCAAACGCGGAAGTGGCAAGACCCACTTTCACTGAGGAACACATCCCAGTCCCACACGGTCCGTTTCAATGGACAAATCGCTCAACCAGAAGCGGCGTCGCCGCGCCATCATCGCATTCGAAATGATTCGGCTCGATCGAACTGCCGCCGAGCCAATTCATCATCAACTTTACCGCCAGATTCGTGATGAACTGGCTTCCGGTAGTTTCAACCACAACTCTTCGCGGCTACCTTCCACCCGGGCGCTCGCGGCGGAACTGGGTATCGCAAGGCTCACCGTCAAGCTCGCTTTCGAGAAGCTTCATGCCGAAGGCTACCTTCGAGCGAGGAGCGGATCGGGAACGTTCGTCGCAGACTCTTTGCCCGAAACGTTCCTCAGTCCGGATAAGGCGACAGCGAAGCCGCAAAAGGAACGTCCAGCCCAGCTTTCCGAGCGGGTGAAAAACATTCCGGATAAACGCGTTGGAAAGCAGTTTGATGTCGGGATCGCGGGATCCCCCGGTGTTTCTTTTGTGCCCGCGCTGGCGGCGATTGACGAGTTTCCGATTGAGGTTTGGGAACGACTCCGCGCGCAAGTGCTGGCAAGCAAGGGAGCTCACCTGCTGCAATATGCGTCGAGTCATGGCGACGCCGACCTGCGCAAAGCTATCGCAGCTTATTTATGCGATTTCAGAGGCGCGCGCTGTCATCCGGATCAAATCATCATCACTGCCGGAACACAGCAGGCGCTGATGATCAGCGCGCTGACCTTGGTCAATCGCGGTGAAGTCGCATGGATCGAAGATCCGGGATTTCACCAGGCCCGCAGAGCTTTTGGTTTCGCCGGGGCGACGGTGGTTCCGAGACCGATCGACCGCGAAGGGATCGTGATCGCGCGGTCTTCAAAGCAGGCGTCGCCCAAAATTGTTTTTGTAACACCGTCCCACCAATTTCCTCTTGGGATGACGATGAGCCTCGCGCGCAGGACCGCTTTGATTGAGTTTGCACGGACCCGCGACCCCTTTCTTTTCGAGGATGATCACAGCTCGGAATTTCGTTTCACCGGTCCGCCGCTGCCGTGCTTGCAGGGACTCGACAACTCCGGTCGGGTCATCTACGCGGGGACGCTGAGTAAGATTCTCTATCCCTCATTGCGCTTGGGATATCTCCTCGCGCCAAAGCAGTTGGTCGATTCCATGATCAAGGTTCGTGCCGTGATGGATCAACATTCATCGGCGATTGATCAGGCGACTCTCGCTCGATTCGTGAGCGAAGGGTTTTTCCTGAGTCACGTGAAACGAATGCGGAAACTCTATGCCGATCGGAGAGAATTCTTCATTCAGCAATTCAACCTCTTGCTGGGCGATCGATTTGTTTTGCAGGTGCCAGAAGCGGGTTTGCATTTCGTGGCCTGGCTGCGGAAGCCAGCAGAGTTGGCGTTGATCACGCGTACCGCCGTCGAGATCGGGATCAGGCCAACGCCCCTGTCGTTTTTTTGCATGAAAGCGGAGCTGAAGCCGGCGTTGACCTTCGGTTTCGCGGCCTGGTCGCACGCGCAGATTCGAGAGGGCCTGCTAAAATTAGCTGCTAAACTTAAGTAAGCAGTCGCTAGTCCGCTTCCCGTTAGTGCTCTAGCGCTCATAGAACCGTCGCTTCACCGCACAAAAGCTTGCATGCGAGCGGCAGCATAATTTTTGAATGCGTAAGTGCGCAGCTTTCTTAGCAGACGGCGCGGATGAACTGTCGATTTTTTCGAGGTGGTCAGATCAAAGTGGGATGGGGCGATTAGACAGAGTGGGTCTTGTGACTGGCGAACCAACCACCCTACCATTCCTCACACATCAAAAGAGGAAAAATCATGATCCCACGAAAATCCAACCC
>JACDBM010000137.1 GCA_013694945.1 Chthoniobacterales bacterium | reverse complement strand
CGATTGGATTCGGACCAGGAACCTTCGACCCGGGCGGCTTTATTCCGGCGGGCGGTGTGCTTCGCCAGCGAAAGAACATCGATCTGGTCAGTGCGCCCGGCGTCGAGCTGACGGCGGCATGCCAGGTCGTGCCGCAGGTTTTCGTCCGGACCAGCTATTTGTACACTGCGCCCAGGATCGATCGTGCGGCTGAGCGCGAGCTGATTGGGAACCTGCTGCCGCAGACTCCGGAGCACGTCGTGACGGGCGCCTTGGAGTGGAAACCCGGCTCGCATTGGCTGCTGACCGCAGAGGCTCGGTACAGCGGTCGGCAATTCGAAGACGATCAGAATGCGATTGCGCTGGCGCCGTTCTTCACGATTGATGCCGCTGCGTTCTACGAATTCTCCGGAGCATTCTCCGCGGGCCTGAAAGTGGAAAACCTCCTCGATGCCGAGATCGAGACCGGCAAATCAGCCGATGGACTTGTTTCGATCGGAGCGCCGCGACTCGTCACGTTGCAACTCCGGTTTCGTTTGTAATCTCGCGCTGGGTACGCGTGCGGGACGGGCACGGGAGAGCGTGTTCAGCGCAAGTGAGGACCTAACGAGGCCAATGGCCCCGGTGTTCCAGCGCTGTGCGATCCCATTTGCCATGCTCGGCTGCCGCTTCGTATGTGCTTTGCAGGAATTCGAGCAATGTATCGTCCGGCGCCGCGGCAGTGCGCACGAGTTCGTACGGCAAAACAAGCTCCCGCAGCGTCGCGTTCCAAGCGGCCCCCGCCGGGTGCACCTGAGCCTCGGCGAAGCCGTCCGGCGCGGGATAGGCATAGGAGTAGAAAACCGGCTCGGGCAACGCCTCGCTCCCGGGCCAAAAACCACAGCTGCTCACCTCGTGCGAATACGCTTCCTGCGCGACTGTGTTCGGCAGATGCGGGACTCCGCCAGGGTGCAGCGGGGCGCTCCGGCCGGAAAAACGCGTGACTGCGAGATCGAAGCTGCCCCAGAAGAAATGGACCGGGCTGCATTTTCCAATAAACCTTGAACGGAAGAGCTTAAAGACACGGTCGCTTTGCAGAAGCACGCACCAGAATCGATTCGAGTAATCCGGATCGTAGGAGGCGTGCCGCCGGTCCTCCGCGAAGGGAATGGCGTCTTCGACCTCGTTAGGCAAGAGTGAGATTTTCACGTTCAAGCCGATCTCGTGCAGCGTCGACATAACTTCAGCATAGAATTCGGCCACCGAAATTGCGTGCAAGGGAAGGGTGCGATCGGCGCCCTCGCTGCTTCGGAAGAGAAGCGCGTGCCGCACGAAATCGAACTCGATCTCGTAGCAAACGCCGTTGGACGCGGTCCGGTGAAGTTGTAAGGCCGCGTGCTGTCACGTAGAGAGTGACGTGCCAGGAGTGATTCAGCCAGGGCGTGAGCGCCAGCCGCACTTTGCCGATAATCTGCGTCCACATGTGCAGCGTAGCGGCGGTGTCCTTCCACGCGGCGAAGGGCAAAGCCGGCCAGCGCTGATTTAAGTTGCTGGCCGTCATGCGGCGCTAACCCTTCGGATCTTCCGCGACGCGCAGGACGATTTTGCCGCGGGTGTGTCCGGTCTCAATCGCTTCATGCGCCCTGGCCGCTTCCGCGAGCGGGAAGGTTTTCGAGACGATTGGCTTCAGCTTCTTCGCTTCGACGAGCTTCGTCAGCTCACTGAGCAAACTCGCATTCGGGGAAACCATGAACGCCGTGCCTCGAATGCCCCGCGCGTCGAGCTCGGCCTTATCGGGCGGTTCGAGGAGCGAGACAATAATGCCGCCTTTCTTCACCACTGCGTAGGAACGCTTGAGCGTATCGCCAGCCACGGTGTCCAGCACCACGTCCACATCTTTCGCGACTTCTTCGAACTTCGTTGCGTTGTAATCGATTACCCGGTCCGCGCCGAGATCTTTCATGAACTCCTGGTTTGCCGCGGATGCAGTCGCAATCACTTTCGCGCCGCGCGCTTTCGCGATTTGAATAGCGAAAATTCCAACGCCCCCAGAGCCGCCATGGATGAGCACGGTCTGACCAGAAATTAGGTTTGCGATCTCGACTAATGCCTGCCACGCGGTCGCGGCCGCAACCGGCATGGCGGCCGCACCTTCGAAGCCGAGGCCTCTCGGCTTCGGCGAAGCCTCGGTGTCCTTCGCGACGGCAAACTCCGCGTAGGCGCCTTGCGTCGCAAAGCTGAGACACGCGTAAACGCTGTCACCCGGCTTAAACCTGCTGACATTCGCTCCGGCTTCTTCCACCACGCCTGCCACATCCAGGCCCGGAATGAGCGGCAACTTCGTGCCCATCATCCGCGCAAACATTCCCTGCCGGATCTTCGCGTCGACAGGGTTCACGCCCGCGGCCGCGACGCGGATGAGAATCTCGTCCTCGTTA
>JACDBM010000127.1 GCA_013694945.1 Chthoniobacterales bacterium | reverse complement strand
GTTCCGTGAAGATGCGATTTACCCGGATTTTGGCTGCAACTTCGAGACCTTCACGAACGAAGAGATGCTCGAAGTAGAAGCGCTCGGGCCACTGGTGGAACTGGCGCCGGGTGCAGTCACTGAGCACACGGAGCATTGGGACGTATTCGACGGAGTGAGCGCGCCACCTCGGCGCGACGAGGAGGCGATGGAGTGGTGGATTGCTCCCTGGCTGGAGCGCGCCGGGCTCGTCGTTTAACGAGTGACGGCGAAATAATTTCGTCTACGCTCCCGCTGCGCAATGCCGCGGGATAACGAGCTTCGGAAAATTCTCCTCATCGGCTCCGGGCCCATCGTCATCGGGCAGGGATGCGAGTTCGACTATTCCGGCGTGCAAGCGTGCAAGGCGCTGAAGGAAGAGGGCTATCAGGTCGTGCTCGTGAACTCTAATCCGGCCACGATCATGACCGACCCGGAGTTCGCCGATCGCACTTATATTGAACCGATCACGCCGGAGGTGATCGAGGCGATTCTCGAGCGTGAGAAGCCGGATGCAATTCTGCCGACGATGGGCGGACAGACTGCGCTGAACGCCGCGATGGAGTTGAACCGCAACGGCGCCCTGGCGCGTCACGGCGTGAAGTTGATCGGGGCGAATGCGCAGGCGATCGCCAAAGGCGAAGATCGCCAGCTTTTTAAAGAAGCAATGCTGCGAATTGGGCTCGATGTTCCGCGCTCCGGCATCGCTCATACGATCAGCGATGCCGCGCGCATTGCGGACGAGATTGGCGCCTTTCCGCTGATTATTCGGCCGGCTTTCACACTCGGAGGCTCCGGCGGCGGCATCGCGTACAACCGCCAGGAGCTGGATGAGATCGTGGAGCGCGGACTTCATCTCTCGCCCGTGAGCGAAGTGCTGATCGAGGAGTCGCTTGTTGGCTGGAAAGAATTCGAGATGGAAGTGATGCGCGACCGGGCGGACAACTGCGTTGTCGTCTGCTCGATCGAGAACGTCGATCCGATGGGTGTGCACACCGGCGACTCAATCACCGTCGCGCCGACACAAACGCTTTCCGATCGCGAGTTTCAGCTCATGCGCGACGCTTCCTTCGCGGTCATTCGCGAGATTGGGGTGGAGACGGGCGGCTCAAACATCCAATTCGCGGTCAATCCCGAAAACGGCCGCATGGTGGTGATCGAGATGAACCCGCGCGTTTCCCGTTCCTCCGCGCTCGCATCGAAGGCGACCGGGTTTCCGATTGCGAAGATCGCGGCGAAGCTGGCGGTCGGCTACACGCTGGACGAAATCCGCAACGACATCACACGCGAGACGCCGGCGAGCTTCGAGCCCACCATCGACTACTGCGTGGTCAAGGTGCCGCGCTTCACTTTCGAAAAATTTCCGCAAGCCGATCCTACGCTCACCACGCAAATGAAGAGCGTCGGCGAGGCTATGGCGATCGGGCGCACTTTCAAGGAAGCGCTGCAAAAGGCGCTGCGCTCGCTCGAAATCAAGCGCTTTGGATTGTGCGGCGACGGCCAGGAGAAACGGGTCGACGCGGAGACGCTGCGGGTACGACTGACGGTGCCGAACGCGGAGCGGATTTTCCACATCGCGCAAGCATTCCAGGATGGGATGAGCATCGAAGAAGTGTTCGACGCGACGAAAATTGATCGCTGGTTCCTGCACAATATCCGGCAAATTGTCGATGAGGCAGCGGCCTTGGGTCGCGCGCGCATTCTGCGCGCAGTGGCGGACATTCTGTCCGACACGTCCACTATGGACGGCGAAGCCGCCCACGAACCTGCTCCGCAGAATGCGGAGCAGAGCGCACAGAATCTGCGCGCTACCCAACCGCAGAACCCGCAGGATCTTCGCGCGACGTTGCGCCGTGCAAAGAAGCTTGGGTTTTCCGACCGGCAACTAGCGGTTGCCTGGAACAGCACCGAGCAGCAGGTCCGCGCGTTGCGGAAAGCTCTTGGGGTGACTCCGACCTACCGCCTCGTCGACACCTGTGCGGCAGAATTCGAAGCTTACACCCCTTATTACTACTCGACCTACGGCAGCGAGAACGAGATGCGCCGAACCGATCGCCGCAAGATCATGATCCTGGGTGGCGGGCCCAACCGGATCGGGCAGGGCATTGAGTTCGACTACTGTTGCGTCCACGCGGCCTTTGCCCTGCGCGAGCTCGGGTTCGAAACGATAATGGTCAACTCGAATCCCGAGACCGTCTCGACCGATTACGACACGAGCGACAAACTCTACTTCGAGCCGCTCACTCTCGAGGATGTGCTCAACATCTACGATCAGGAGAAACCGGAAGGCGTAATCGTGCAATTCGGCGGGCAGACGCCGCTGAATCTCGCGGCCGGTTTGCGCGCGGCGGGCGTGCCGATACTCGGAACGCAACCAGAGAGCATCGAAAGGGCGGAAGATCGGAAGCTTTTTGCCGCGATGCTCGACGATCTCGATCTGCGACAGACACCGAGCGGCTCAGCGGTGAGCGCGGATGAGGCAGTCGCGATTGCGCAGCGCGTCGGCTATCCAGTCCTCGTTAGGCCTTCCTTTGTGCTCGGCGGTCGCGGGATGGAGCTCGCCTACAATGATGAGGATTTGCGACGCTACGTGAGCGCCGCGATGGAATGGAACACAGGTTATCCATCGGAGCCGTCGGGCTTTCAGCCGCCCGCATCGACGCAACCAACCATCGACACCCCCGGCAGACGACCTGAGTTCCGCCCGATCCTAGTCGATCGCTTTCTGGAAGATGCAATCGAAGTCGACGTGGATTGCATTGCGGATGAGAACACAGCCGTGATCGGCGCAATCATGGAACACGTGCAGCTCGCAGGCATTCACAGCGGCGACAGTGCGTGCGCCGTTCCGACCTTCTCTCTTCCGCCAACGGTGCTTACGGAAATCTCGCGCGCGACCAAAGCCATGGCACGCGCGCTGGATGTCCGCGGCCTCATGAACGTGCAGTTTGCCGTCAAAGGCGAAGACGTCTACGTCCTGGAAGTAAATCCTCGCGCCTCCCGGACTGTGCCTTTCGTGAGCAAAGCGATCGGTGTTCCGCTCGCAAAACTCGCGGCCAAGGT
>JACDBM010000126.1 GCA_013694945.1 Chthoniobacterales bacterium | reverse complement strand
TTCCGGACTGCAGGGCGTCTGTGGCGCGCTGCAAGCTAAAACCCCGTGCTGCGATTTTCGCCTTGTTCGTTGCGACCGCCATTTTCCCACTCCGCACCCACGCGCAGCGCGCCGTCGATGTGGCGCGGCCTGAGGAAAAGGCGCGCGAGGAGAAGCAGGAAAAAAAGCAACTGGAGCGTCGCGCCCAGGCTGGCAACGTCGAGATCAACGGGGCGACCGCTTTCAGCGACAAGGAGCTGCGCTCAGAGCTGAGGGAACAGATCGCGTCGATTGACGAGCTGGGACTGACGCCGGCGCGTGCGGATGACGCGGCGTTCTTGCTCGAAATTTTTTACAGAAAGCAGGGTTTCCCGAAAGTGGAAGTCCGTTACGTCATCGCAGGTAACAATCGCCTCCGGCTCAACATCTCTGAAGGAAGGCGCGTTACGCTGTCCGATGTGAACTTTGTGGGGAACGCAAACCTAGCTTCGGGCAAGTTGCGCGAGTATGCGATCGGTCCAACGCAGGAGCGTTATTCCAAGGCGGACCCGAATCTTCCCTTCGTCCCGTCCGATATCGAAGAAGGCGTTGACCTGGTACGCCGACTCTACATTTCCGAAGGTTTCCTGGATGTTGTCGTGGAAGCGCCGCAATATCGCTACCGCGACGGAGGGAGCAGGGTGGCGGCAACGATCGCAATCAACGAGGGCCGCCGCTATTCGTTCGGCGACATTTCGTTTGTCGGTCGGACCGCCTTCCGGCGTGGCGTGCTCTTGGAGGAGATCGGCGATCTCTTGCAGGAGCCTTACACAGAACGCCGCCTGGCCGACATCCCCCGGCGCTTACAGGCCTATTACAGGGATCGCGGCTACTTCGACGTTAAAGTCGAAGCCACGGGCCAGCCGACGGCTGCTCGTAAGGGGCGCGTTCCGGTGCAGGTGACGATCGCCTCAGGCGAGGTGTATCACTTTGACGGCGTGACTGTGAGCGGAACGCAGCGATTGCGGCCGAGTTACATTACGCGGCGGTTCACCAACCTCAGCGGCAAGACTTATAACCCCGATGTGCTGGATGAGAAGTTCCGTGATTTGATGCGGACGGGACTATTCAACGTTTTGCAGATTCGACCGAAGAAGGTTGATGAGAACACCCTCCGTCTCGAGATCGATCTGGAGGAAGCGAAGAGCAAAGAATTCGGCTTTTCGATCGGCTACGGTTCGTATGCGGGCTTCATCGTCGGCGCTTCATACCGTGATCGAAATCTTTTCGGCTATGGCCAGCCGCTCTCGACCTCGGCTGAGTACTCGCAGCGCGGCTACAAAGGCGAAATACTTTGGGAAGACCCTTATCTCTTCGATACCGAGAATCGGCTGAAGGTTCGAATCTCAGCCCTGACGTTTGAATTCGATGGCTACACGAAATTTGAGCTTGGCGGCCGGATTGACCTCACCCGCAAATTTACCAAACAATATGAGGTGGGTGCCGTAATTATGGCTCGCCACGTGGAGATTACCTCGGCTGACATCGATCCTGTTTTCCTGGGACGCACTTCCTACCAGGTGAACTCGATTGGCTATACCCAGACGCTGGACCTGCGGAAGAGTCCGTTCGTTTCCCCGCGCGGTCTGGTGATCGACAATACGCTTGATGTGGCGTCGGATGTTTTTGGCAGCCAAATCGACTTCATTCGGAGCACCGCGCGTATCAGCTATTATCTGCCGTTCAAAACTGAGGAGAAAACCGTGAAAGTCGCGCAGGAAGGTGACGAGGGTGGCTTCGGCCGCTGGTTCCGTGAATCCTCTCTCGCGTTCGGCGCGCGCGCCGGAGTCATCCGAAGTCTCGGCGGTGAAGGAATCCCGATCGACGAGCGGTTCTTTAACGGCGGCAGTACCACTGTGCGCAGCTTTGTTGAACGCGATCTGGGCCCGCACGATGGCGGCGATCCTATCGGAGGCGAATTCTTCACCGTGTTCAACGTTGAATACACTTTTCCCATTTATGGCGAGCTGCAGGGAGCCGTCTTTGTGGATGCCGGTAATTTGCTCCCTGATGCGAAAGCTGCCGGTCTGAATGACATGCGTTACGCTCTTGGGGTTGGTTTACGCTATAAACTGCCCATCGGGCCGGTCCGTTTGGACTACGGAGTCAACCCGAACCCGCGCGCGGAGGAAGACTTCGGGGCTTTTCATTTCAGCTTTGGGTTTGCGTTTTAAAAATTTGATAACGTGTTGTGGCAAAGTTCTGGGTAGCGAACGCGCCTCGCGTGCTGATTTCGGCGCCCTCGCCGAGACGAACTTTTCTTTCACTGGCCGGGTACTTCCGCCGCGTAAAATCCGCAATGGCGATGGCGCCATCGCCAGCACGCGAGGCAGCGTGCGCTACCCAGTTTCGCCTTGAGCGAACATGAATCGTTGCACTTATTTGCTCCCACTTCGGCGGAGCACGTTCTCGGCGACTGAAGCGCAGGCTCTGGCCGCCTATTTCCAAACACTCGCCGCGGCGAATTGCGAGGTGATCGTCATCGATGGCTCGCCGCCGGAAGTCTTCGCGCAAAACCGTCAGGCATGGTCGCTCGCTTGCAATCACCAGCCGGTCGATCACTCCTTCGGTTACCTGAACGATAAGGTGAACGGCATCCATACGGGCGTGCAGCTCGCCACCTGCGAGAAGATCATCCTGGCGGACGACGATGTTCGCTACAGCGCAGCTAACGTCGGAAAGCTCTGCGCGTTGCTCGACGATTCCGAGGTAGTGCGACCACAGAACTTCCTTCGCCCGCTGCCTTGGTGGGCGCGGATGGAATCAGCTCGCATGTTAATCAACCGGGCTACCCTGCGCACCGGCGATTATCCCGGCACGTGCGGCTTCCGCCGCTCCGCGATGTTGCGCGTCGGCCATTACGACGGCGACGTGCTGTTCGACAATGAGGAGATTGTCCGCCATTTCGCCAGTTCCGGCGCATCGATCACGTACGCGATCGA
>JACDBM010000123.1 GCA_013694945.1 Chthoniobacterales bacterium | reverse complement strand
TCGATCTTCTGCACGGAAACTACTTCGAAGCGTTTCGCGACTTTACCCTGCCAATCGAAGCCCTGCATGCGCATGAGCGCGCCACTCTGCTGCTCGCACCAAAGAAAGACCCGCGAGTACTGCGACGCCCGGCCGGGCGGTTGCAGCTCCAATTTCCACACGCGACGCGTGTTGATATAGTCTTCGCCCACGACGCGTGCATTTGGCCAGTAGATAAATTTCAGCGCCAGGTCTTCGTAGGTGATCGCCGTGCCGCGAACCTTCTGCTCGAACTCCGCTCCCGCGATCCGGTCAACGCCTCCAGCTGTGATCTCCTCGAGCTGCGGGCCGGACTCGCCGAGTCGCAGCTGCAACGCCTCGTCTGGGTTGCTGAAGCTGTAGCGAATGACCGGACCATTCTGTGTGAGCCGAAAGGGAACAAGCATGTCGTTCTCACGTAACTGACCTTGCAATTCCACCTTCTGCCGTGCGACCTGCTCGCGCGCGGAGGCAAGAATCTCCTGTGCAGAGGGCGCGGCGGTAGCTGGAACGGAGCGCATTGCGCAGATCGCAAGCAGGACCAGAAGCACCGCCGCCGAAGAGTGACGCCGGTAATGCACTTGTTTCCCCGTTAGTTGCTTCGTATCGTGGCCGCCCCTTTCAGGGGCCAAATCGGCGCGATGGATCAGGCTGTTTTTCATCTTATCAACGAACGGTGGACGAGCCCCGCGCTCGACTTGTTCATGGCCGCGATCAGCGACGTGGAGATCTGGAAGCCGCTCCTCATCGTGGTCGTGCTCTATGCGCTAATCTTCCGCGGATTCAAAGGGCGCGCTTTCGTTTTCTGCGTGGCGTTGACGCTTTTCATCTCCGACGCCTTTGTCGTCAAGGAGCTCAAGTCTTCCATTGGCCGACTTCGGCCCAAACAGGCGCAAACGGTGCGAATGGTGCAACTGGAAAAGGCCAGCCCGAAGTTCCTGACGCTCTTTAAGTCACCCGCGATTCGCTACTCCGATGAGAGCGACCGCACGAAGTCCGGCTCGTCGTTTCCCTCCGGACATATGACCGATAACGTGGTCATTGCCACCTGTTGCGCGCTCTTTTTTCGGCGCTGGGGCTGGCTCTGTTTCGTAATCGCTGCCGCAGTCGGGTATTCGCGGATTTATCTCGGAGCGCACTGGCCCAGCGACGTGCTCGCGACGGCCTTTCTCGCGGCTGGCGAAACCCTGCTCATCGTCGCGTTGACCGAGCTGGCCTGGCGCCGGACGGCCGCGCGCTGGGCGCCGGGATTGTTCGCGCGTTATCCGCGCTTGCTGGGGACGGCCGCGACGTGAGCACCACGCGTGCGGTCTGGGTGTTCCTCATCCTGCTGACAAGCCTTCGCCTGGCGCTGATCGGAACGACCGATCTCTCATTCGATGAGGCGCATTACTGGATGTGGTCGGAGCGTCTCGCACCAGCTTACTTCAGTAAAGGCCCTGGCGTAGCATTCGCGATCTGGTCGAGCACGACTCTCTTCGGTGCAACCGAGTTCGGCGTGCGTTTCTGGAGTCCGCTCCTGGGAGCCGGGACGAGCCTGCTCCTCTACTATTTTGCGCGCCGTTCGTTTAGCGCAACAACGGGATTCTGGGTCGTGATCGCCGCCAACGTGACACCGATCTTCAACATCGGCTCGTTCGTGATGACGATCGATCCGCTCTCGGTGTTCTTTTGGACCGCAGCGATGTTCACCTTCTGGCTCGCGCTCGAACGCGCGCCCGCGTTCTCCTGGTTCTGGCCGGCGACAGGCCTGCTGATCGGTCTTGGGTTCTTGTGCAAATACACCAACGCCCTCGAGCTGGTCTCGATCGTTCTCATCCTTGCCCTTGTCCCACGTTTGCGGAGGGAATTCCGAAAGCCCGGCTTCTATTCACTCCTTGGTGTTTTTGCAATCTGCACCCTTCCGCCGCTCATCTGGAATGCGCAGCATGCCTGGGCGACACTCGGGCACTTGCGTTCCCGCGGGAGCCTGGACGAGGCGCCAGGCTTCCATCCGCTGGAGCTCCTCTCGTTCCTTGGCATTCACTTTGTCGTCTACTCTCCCCTCGTGTTTGCGGCGGTGGCGTGGGCGGTCCTCGCCGGTTGGCGCAGATCGCAGCAGCAATTTAAACGCATCTTCCTGCTCTGGTTCGGTGTGCCCGTTTTCGCCTTCTATTTCATCCTCTCAATCAACCGCGCCGCGAATCCAAACTGGGACGGCCTCGCCTTTCTGAGCCTCGCGATTCTGGCCGCGTCCTACTGGCGCGAGCGCCTCGAATCCCGGCCGCATCTCGCCCGCTGGGCGGCGGCCGCATTTGTCCTCGGGTTGCTCATGAGTGTGCTTGCGCTGAACAGCGACCTCCTGCGCAGCGTCGGATTCGCACTGCCAGGGCGCGATCCCGCCGATCGCATGCGGAGCTGGCGCGCCGCCGCCTCCGCGGTTGAGGAGGTGCGCGGCGAAATTGAAACTCAGCTCGGCGAGCGCCTATTTGTGATCGCGGACGAACGTGATCGCGCCTCCGAGTTCGCGTTTTATTTTAAGGACAAACGCGTGGAAGGTCCCGGCCACCCGCCCGTTTACATTGTCGAGTCGCAGGACATTGCGAACCAGTTCTCCTTCTGGCGGCGCTACGATGAGTTCATTGAAGCGCCGGCGAGGACCGCCCCGACCGACGGAGACGTTTACACCGAGGAGAGCGGCGTGAATCCTTTTGAAGGCCGCACCGCCATGTACATCCAGGCCAGCAACAAGGAGGACGCGCCGCGAAACATTCGCGCCGCTTTTCAGACCGTAGAACACTTCCGCACCATCGAGGTGCGGCGCTTCGGACGGCTAACGCGGACGTTCCGAGTCTTTATCTGCCGGAACTATCGGACCCTTCCGTTATGAGTGGCGTTCCTCTTGTGCCTTCGGTTTCGGTCGTCGTGCCGCTGTATAACGAGGAAGAAAATGTCCCGCCGCTTCAGGCGGAGCTGGCGGCGGTGCTCGATGGTTTGGAATACGAAATCATCTTCGTTGACGACGGATCGACCGATGGAACCGTCGCGCGAATTGTGAGCGGCCCGCGCGTGCGCGTTCTTTCTTTCCGCGAGAACGCCGGCCAAAGCGCCGCGATGTATGAAGGTCTGCACGCGGCGCGCGGCGCGACCGCCGTTTTGATCGATGGCGATCTGCAGAACGACCCTGTGGATATTCCGAAGCTCCTACGCGAGATCGAGGCCGGTGCAGATCTGGTTTGCGGCTATCGCGCGCAACGAAAAGACACAAAAGGAAAACGCCTGACGAGCCGCATCGCCAATTCTGTCCGCAGCCGTTTCACAAAAGATGGCGTGCGCGATACCGGCTGCACCTTGAAGGCGATGCGGCGCGAATGCATTGAGGCGCTTGTGCCGTTTAAGGGAATGCACCGCTTTATTCCCGCGCTCGTGAAAGGTGCGGGCTACAAAGTGGTCGAAGTATCGGTGAACCATCG
>JACDBM010000058.1 GCA_013694945.1 Chthoniobacterales bacterium | reverse complement strand
GAGCTCTTCTACGGAGTGCTGCGCAATCTCACCCTCCTCGATTTCTGGATCGGGCTGCTCCGCCCGGCTTCCATTGATCACCGCTCGCGCGACCTCTTGCGCGTGGGATTGTATCAGTTGCTCTGTCTTCGAACACCGAGCCACGCGGCGGTTTTCGAAACGGTTGAACTCAGCACTCGCCGCCAGCGCCCATTCATCAATGCAGTCTTGCGAGCAGCGCTTCGCCGTTTACCAGAACTCGAAACGGCAGCCCACGCGGAGCCGCTTGCGACTCGCTTTTCTCACCCAGAGTTTCTCGTCAAGAAATGGGGCGCCACTTACGGATCGCAGGCCGCCACGCAACTCTGCGAATGGAACAATCAGCCGCCACCCATTTACGCACGGCTCAATCGACTGCGGACAACGGTCGAGACGTTCCTGGCGGAACATCCGTCCGTCGTACAACTCTCGGAGAACACCAACTTCGTTCGTTTGCAGAGCCTTCCCGAAGAGGCGCTCGCGCGCGGTGACTGTTACATCCAGGACCCAAGCACAAGCCTCGCCTGCGAACTGCTTGATCCGCAGCCGGGTGAAAGGGTGCTCGACGCCTGCGCGGCTCCGGGAGGCAAGAGCGGGCTAGTCGCGGAGCTGATGGACAATGGTGGGCAGGTGATAGCATGCGATCGCGATTCCTCACGCCTCGAAACGCTGCGGCAGAACCTTGCGCGCCTCGGCGTCACCAGCGCGCAGGTTGTTCTCCAGAACTGGACCGCCAACGAGCTCTCACCAGAGTTTCTGCCCGGCCCCTTCGATCGCATTCTGGTGGATGCGCCTTGCACGAACACCGGGGTTATGCGGCGCCGCGTCGATGTCAGATGGCGACTCCGCTCGGAGGATTTCCGGCGCATGCAAACGGAACAGCTCGCGATTCTCCGCCGTGTTGTTCCGCTGTTACGACCAGGCGGAGTTCTGGTCTATAGCACCTGTAGCATCGAAGCGGAGGAGAACGAAAGGGTGGTGGAGCGGGTGCTCGAGCACTTTCCGTCTCTGCTTCTGAACGCTCAGAAATCGATTGTGCCGTTTCGAAATCGATTTGACGGCGCTTTTGGCGCCAAGCTAACGCACATTGGCTAAGCCTCTTCGCGGACCCTTTACTACTTCCGGTGAATCGGAGCGTTAGATGAGAGTATTTGTATAGCAGCGGGGCGGGGAATGCGCCGCTGCTCGTCAGTGACGGTCTACTGAGTTACGAGATCCAGCTGCGCCGAGCCAGGTAAATACCGCATGGAACTCGTTAGATAGCGCGCGAAACGCAACTCCCCGTCGGCTCCGCGTTCGATGGTCCAATCCTCGCCGCAGTCGGCTCGGATCCGTTTCTCGCCCGGGGCGCCGGTCTCCTTCGTTGCCTCCCAGCGCAAATCGGCAGTCGCGTGCACGCGCTCATCAGACAGTGCTTCCACGCGAAGCCAGTGAAACTCGTGCGATTCATCGGTGAGGTGCTCGTGAAGCGCAATCTGGTCTTCCAGTCGAAGGGTAACTCCTACCCAAGTCTCGATGCCAACGCCAGGCGCGAAGAATTTACGCTGATCCGCAAAGGAGGCACGGCTGTGTACCGCGTGAAACCACCGCCGCACGAACTCGCTCACTTCAGTCTCGGTAATCTGGTCCATTCCGCAATTATACGGCGAGAGACGAAGAGCAACGAGGAATACAGGAGCAGCTCTAAAAACTGCGACACGCTTGAGCGAACTGTGCGCCGCCAAATCTAACGTCGCCGATGCTATCGATCCGGCGCCGCCAAACCAGTCGGATTATCGGCTGCTCGGGACAGCCCTTGCGATGTGGACGAAGTATAGGCTGACGAGCAAGCTCAACTCTGGACAAGGGAGCGATCTTGCACGGCGCAAGCGATCACGCTGCCTGCAGCATGCCGGATCGATAGAGCAGTTTGCGGCTGTTCTCCGCTGGTTGCATCGCATGGCAGCAATGGAATCATTGTGCCCTATGCACGACGCCCGCTTCGATAAACTCGCGCAGCTTCTGGTGGAATACTCCACCCGCCTGAGACGGAACGAAACGGTTTTGATTGAGGCGTTCGACGTGCCGGATGAAATGACGATCGCGCTCATCCGCGCGGCGCGGAAAGCCGGCGCCATTCCGTTCACGCAGATTCAGCGTGGACGCGTGACGCGGGAACTTGCCCTGAATGCGACCGAGCGGCAGCTCAATCTAACGGCCATCCACGAGCTCGCGCGGATGAAGAAAATGGACGCCTATATCGGTCTGCGTGGGAGCAACAACATCACCGAGCTTTCGGACGTGCCGGCGGAGCAGATGAAGTTGCTGATGAAGAAAATGCGGCCGGTGCAGGACGAGCGCGTCAAGAAAACCAAGTGGGTTGTGCTGCGCTGGCCAACTCCTTCCATGGCGCAACAGGCCGGGATGAGCACAGAAGCTTTCGAGAATTTCTATTTTGATGTCTGCACGCTCGACTACCGCCGGTTGCAGCCCGGCATGAAGGCGCTCAAAGCGCTAATGGAGAAAACGGACCGGGTGGAGCTCAAGGGGCCCGGAACCGATCTGCGCTTCAGCATCAAAGGGATCGGCGCCATCGTATGCGGCGGCGATCGAAACATCCCGGACGGGGAAGTCTTCAGCTGCCCGGTGAAGGATTCAGTGGAGGGGCATATCACCTTCAACGCGCCGACGATTTACCAGAGCATCGCATTTGACGGAATCCGGCTGGAGTTTCGCGAAGGCAAGATCGTGAACGCGACCAGCAACCAAACCGAGAAGCTGAACAAGATTCTCGATTCCGACCCGGGCGCACGCTACATCGGAGAATTTTCGCTCGCCTTTAATCCTTACATCCTCCACCCCATGCGGGACATCCTCTTCGATGAGAAGATCGCCGGCTCGTTTCACTTTACTCCCGGGCAGGCCTACGAAGACGCCGACAACGGAAACCGGAGCCAGGTTCACTGGGACATGGTGAACATTCAACGCCCGGATTACGGCGGCGGCGAAGTTTTCTTCGACAGCAAGTTGATTCGGCGGGACGGAGAGTTTCTACCGACGAACTTGCGATCGCTGAACCAGCGCAACTTCGCTAAGAGGTAGGAGTGGCGACACTCTTGTCGCCAACAAATAAAGTGCCGAAAAAGCACGCGACAGGAGTGGCGCCTTCCCTGATGGCTCGCCTGAGCTTAGGCACCCTGCTTCCCACCTGCGCCTGTCAGGCTCAGTTGCACCAGGTCGATCTCGCCGTTGCCGGCGAGCTGCACACTCGTCATTTCGAAGATTGACGCACCTTCCGCCGGACTTGCGCCGTTACCGGGGAGCTGCACGGACACATTCTTCGAACTTGAGCTAAGGACAATGGAAGCAATCTCGAACGAAGGCGAGAATTCCACCGTCGCGATTTCAAAAGGCGCCCTCACGTGCACCGAAGGCCGGCCCTGTTGCGACGGTGTGAGTTGCACCGGAGCCAAGTCGGC
>JACDBM010000029.1 GCA_013694945.1 Chthoniobacterales bacterium | reverse complement strand
CCATTTGCTTGAGATACATGCGGACGGGATCATCCAGGATGTCCAGCTTGGCTTCGGGTTTTTCTTCTTCCTCTTCCTCGCTGTCTTTCTTGCCATCCTTGTATCGATCCACCTCCGAAGCTTCGATAATGTCGATCTCCATCCGCCGGAGTCGCGTCAGGATTGCATCGCGCTCATCCGCATCCGTCACCTCAGTGGGCAGCGCTTCGTTCAGATCATCGAACGTGAGATATCCCTGATCTTTGGCCAGTTTGATCAGCTCACGAATTCGACCCTGAATGTCTCCGGGGCCGACGGAAGCCAGGATTAGTGAAGTCGTCTCGATGAAAGGAACAGCCTCGCTCTGGGAATCCTCAGGCGGTGTAGCCGCCTTCACCGCTTTGGCTCGGGGGGGATTTCCATGAGCGTGTCGTTCTTTTTTCTTAGGTCCGCTCTGCTTCGACTTCGAAGTTGAGCTGGGACGGGCGCGGTTAACTTTGAGAGTTCTCTTCGGCGCGGGCGAAGCGGATGCGATCCGTTTGGAGTGGGTTGCCAACTTAGTGCTCGTGGAGAAGTGCTGCGTTTCGAAGCCGTCTTTGTGCCCGGTTTACTGCCCCTTTGAGTGACAATTTAATTCTCGAGCACCTGGGCAGGCGAAAACGTGGAAAGTTCATCGAGCTGTGCCTTCAGGTCAATCACTTGTTTCTGCAACGTCGTCATTTGGCCCGCGGATAACTGCGGAATTCGCAGGCGACCCTCTGCGATTTTGAGCTGCCGCCGAACGGCCGCTTGCCGCAGGCCGCTCCACCAATCCCTGGCCACGGCAACTGCATTCGGCGGCATTTTTTGGAGAAGCCAGGAGGAAACGAGTGCTTCTTCGCCCGGTGGCAGACCGGCCATAAAAGCATTGATGGAGGCGGGATCGTTGGGCCGCAGACCGCTCCCAAGAATACGGACTAGTAACTCTGCGTCCGGCGTCTGCGCGAGCGCGTCGCGCCAATTCTCGCGCAGAAGGAATTCACGCGACTCGTGATCACGCAGAGCGAGGAGACAAAGCATGGCGACATCGTGGCGAGGCGCAGGCGTTGCGCGCGGGATTTCTTCTCCCACACCAAAGCTGCGATCTGGAGCTGGTTTCTTCAGGAGGGCCTCAAAGTCAGACGGCACAATCTCCAGACGCGCGCTGATCTTGTTCGCGACTTCGCTCCGCATGATTGGGCTATGCACACGCGCAACCGTTGCGGCGAGTTTGTGCGCCAGCTGCATCTTTGCCCCGAGGGCCCGCAGATCCGTGGCGGCCGTTTCGCGTTCGATCCAATACTCAAAGAACTCACGGGCTGCCGCGACGCGCTTCTGGAATTCCTCCTTCCCTTGTCTTCGCACGATCGAGTCTGGATCTTCGCCCGCCGGCATCTCCGCTATTCGCACGAACAAATCGTTATCCAGAAGTGCTTCCAACGAACGCTCCGCAGCTTTCTGTCCGGCCGAATCAGCATCAAAGCAGAGCACCACTTCCTCCACGAAGCGTTTGAGAATCCGCGCCTGATTTGGCGTAAACGCTGTCCCTTGCGGCGCGACGACATTCGAGATGCCGGCTTCGAAAAGCGTGATCAGATCGATCTGGCCTTCGCAAACGATGACCGAGTTCGCCTCAATCAGCGACCGCTTCGTTTTGTGGAGCCCGAACAAGACATTTCCCTTTCGAAAGAGCGGCGTCTCCGGGGAGTTGAGATATTTTGCCGTCTCGCTCTCGTTATTCAACGCGCGGCCGCTAAAGGCGATCACCTCGCCGACATCGTTGCAGATCGGAAACATGATTCGTCCCCGAAATCGATCGTAAACTTCACCGTCCGGCCGATTCTCGTCACGCGCTTTCACAAGCCCGCTCTGCGCGAGATGTGCGCGCCGGTATCCTCGATCAAGCGCCCACTGGAGCAGCGCATCCCAGCTCTCAGGCGCAAACCCAATCTGCCAATTGCTGACTATGGTCCGATCGAGGCCGCGCTTCTTGAGGTAATCCCGAGCCGCTGCAGCCCATTCACGCTTCAACAAATTTTCGTGAAACCACTCCGCCGCTTCGGCGTGCAGCTGCAGCAGCGTCCGGCGCGT
>JACDBM010000065.1 GCA_013694945.1 Chthoniobacterales bacterium | reverse complement strand
CGCGTCGCGGGATCTTCGGATCGATATCAATCCGAAAACGGGCGAAATTCGCGCGCTCGCAAACCTTCTCGTTGTCGACACCGTCGCCAACCCGGCCGACGAAATCTCCGTGAACAAAGCCCGCGCGCTCAAGCCGGAAGCACAGATTGGCGACGCCGTGGAAGTGGAAGTGACGCCGCGCAACTTCGGCCGCATCGCCGCGCAAACCGCCAAGCAGGCGATGATGCAGCGCATTCGGCAGGTCGAGAAGGAAATGATTTACGAGGAATTCAAAGATCGCGCCGGCGAAATCGTGAGCGGGACGGTGCGGCGCTTCGATCGCTCGGATGTGATCCTCGATCTCGGGAAATTCGAAGCGATCATGCCGCAGCGCGAGCGCGTCGTGGTCGAAGACTACAACGTCGGCGACCGGCTGCGTGCTTACGTTGTAGCCGTCGAGAACGGGATTCGCGGCCCGGAGATCATCGTCTCGCGCAGCCATCCGAATTTTGTTCGCCGGCTCTTCGAGCTGGAGGTCAGCGAGATCAATGACGGCACGGTGGAGATTCGGGGGATTGCCCGCGAAGCCGGTTACCGCACGAAGATCGCCGTGACGAGCGCGAACGACAAAGTCGATCCAGTGGGCGCTTGCGTGGGCATGCGCGGATCACGCGTGAAGAACATCGTCCGCGAGCTGAACAACGAGAAGGTGGACATTATTCGCTGGAGCTCGGATCCGAAGGATTACGTGCTCGAGGCGTTGAAGCCCGCCAAAGTGAAGAACCTCCTCTTCGATCCGGAACGGAAAAGTGTGCAGATCTCGGTGGATGAAGATCAGCTCTCTCTCGCGATCGGCAAAAAAGGACAAAACGCCCGCCTTACTTCGCGTCTCACTGGCTGGGAAATCAACATCGACAAGGACACCTCCGCGACCACCGCTGTGGAGCAAAAGGTCGCGCAAGCGGCGCAGGCTTTGGCGGCCGCGTTGCCGATCAATCGAGAGCAGGCGCTCACGCTGGTGAAGTCCGGATTTACGAACCTTGAAGGATTGCGAGATGCCGATGTCTCCGACCTCGTGGATATTCTTTCGGTCGACGAAACGAAGGCTCAGGAAATCCACGCTGCTGTTCCCCGTGAAGCGATCGTCCCATAAAGTGGCTGCCCTCGAGCCATGAACAAATTTTCGGAAAACCAACATGCCGACACGAACCACCGCCAAGACTGTTGCCCGCAAGGCGGCGACCGGCGCGCGCAAGATAGTCAAGTCGAGTGTTGCGCCTGGAGGTGAAACTCCAGCGAAGGTGCAGGCTGCGGAGCCGAAGCTTCCAGTTCAAACCTCTCGCAGCCACACTCCGCCGATGCCGTCCGCGGTGAGTGCGCGCGCTCGCAGCCAGGCTGCCACGGCGGCCAAAGCTGCGGAGCCGGCGCCTCCTCCACCGGCCCCAAAACCGGTTATGGAAACCGTATCGCTCATCGACGAGAAGAAGCCTCGCGCGAAGCGCGCTGAAGGCGAGGCGCGGACCTCCCGCTCTTTCCTGCCGCCGATTTCCCGCATCATTGCGAGTCCGGCCGAGCCGGTTTTGCCCGCAACACCCGCCGAGGCGGAGCCCGCCGAAACTAAAGTCGCACCGCCTCCGGTGCCGGTTTCTGTCGACTTGATCACACCGTCCTCACCGCCTCCCCAGCCAATCACGCCGGAAGCTCCTCCGGCTGAACCCGAGGCCGAGGCGCAGAAAGTGATCCACATCAAGCCGCCGATCATCGTGCGGGATCTCGCAACGCAGATCGGGATCAAAAATCATGTCCTCATCAAGGAGCTGATGGAGCTGAATGTCTTCGCGAATCAGAACCAGACGATCGAGCCCGACGTGGCGACTCAGATTTGTGCGAAGCACGGCTTTGTCTTCGAGATGGAGCGCCGCGAGAAAGGCGGCGGTGTCCACAAGGTCGAGCAGATCGTAGTCGCCCCGCCTCCGCCGGTCATTCAGAAGGAGGAAGAATTAAAGGTTCGCGGCCCTATCATCACCTTCATGGGCCACGTCGATCACGGCAAGACTTCGCTCATGGACGCGATTCGGAAGACGCGAGTCGCGGCCGGCGAAGCGGGTGGAATCACGCAGCACATCGGCGCGTATACTGTGGATTACAAAGGGACGCGGGTCACTTTCCTGGATACGCCGGGGCACGCGGCGTTCACCGCGATGCGCGCGCGCGGTGCGCACGTCACGGACATTGTGGTCCTGGTGGTAGCTGCGGATGACGGGCTGATGCCGCAGACGAT
>JACDBM010000017.1 GCA_013694945.1 Chthoniobacterales bacterium | reverse complement strand
AGAGCGTCTCCACCCTACCCTTCTTAGCCGACGTGCGGTGAGCGCACAGCCATGGCAACAGTTGCTTTCCTGATTGTCAGCACGCCCGAGGCATCATAAACAACATGAAACCTGCGCTTGCGTTAACATCACGCGCGATGATCCTCCGGCTTTTGCGCTTCGAGTTCTTCAAACGTCACTGCGATTACGGGGCGGTCTTTCTGCGGCTGCTGATTGGCACATTTATCATCTACGGCGTGCAGGACAACATCCTCAGCTCCGAACGCATGCAGGAATTCGAGAAATTCCTCGACGCTCGCGGTGTCCCGTCGGCCGCGGCCGCGGCGCACCTCTCTGTCTACGCACAGTTTATCTGCGGCGTCTCGATTCTACTCGGTGCCTGGATCCGCCTGACGTCGCTCGTCTTCATCGTTAACTTCATTTGCGCTGTCGCGATCGCGCATCTCAGCGATCCATTTCCACGCATGTTCCCGGCGCTCATGATGATCGCAGCCGGCCTCTTCTTTCTGTTCAACGGAGCGGGCCGGCTTTCAGTCGACGCCGTGATCGAACGACGCGAGACGAACAAGACGGGGTCGTGAGATTGGGAGCGCCCACTGCGGTTTGGAAGCGCACTGCCGAGCGGCCGAGTAGGGACGAAAACTCACGGAGAGAAGATCAGCAGCAAAAATACCGCGAAGAGCAGTAGATGAATACATCCGTGCAGGATGCTAGTTTTGCCGCCCGCGAAAGTCACCACGCTAACTGCCAGCGTGAGCAGAAGCAGTGGAAGATTGCCGCCTTCCATCCCAAGTGTGACCGGTCGATGCGTCACCATTCCGATGGTTAGCACAGCCGGGATAGTCAGTCCGATAGACGCGAGAACGGATCCCTGCAGAATATTGACTGACCGTTGTAATTGATTTCGCACAGCGGCCTTGATGCCGCCTAATGCTTCCGGGGCGAGCACCAGTGCGGCGACGATCGCTCCGGCAAACGCCTGCGGCATCCCAAAGCGCTCGACTGCATTGTCCAATGGAACAGCAAACTTTTCGGCCAGCACCACGACCGCGATCAGATAGAGAAACAACATCACCACGTGAAATGTGGTGGAGCGCATCGACAGGCTATGATCGTGACCATTATCCGCCTTTGGCGCTCCGCTATCAGCTTCCACGAAATACGCGCTGTGCCGCTTCGTCTGGATGAGCAGAAAAATCGCGTAGAGACTTAATGAAGTGATCACGAGGAAGATTTCCTGCACCGGCGAGAAGCTCGGACCCGACATGGAAGTAGTGAAGTTGGGTAAGACCAGACCGAGCACGGCCAGCGTCATGGTGGTGTTCAGATAAGCACTCGTGCCCTGCAGATTGTAATGCTGCTCATGGTGGCGAAGTCCGCCCAGCAGTAGCGACAGTCCCACGAGACCGTTAAGCGCGATCATGACGACCGCGAACATCATGTCTCGCGCGAGCGTCGGATTGTTCGCGCCATGTAACATCGCGGCAGATATCATCACCACCTCAATCGAGATGGCTGAAAGTGTGAGAATCAGCGTTCCGTAAGGCTCGCCGCACCTGACAGCGAGACAGTCAGCGTGACGCACGACCGAAATCGCCGACCAGAGAACGGTCCCGAACAGCCAGATAAACGTGACCGCGAGCACAACCGGACGAGCGGCATTGTCCGTGACCCAGCTTCCCTTCGCGAGGAAGATTGCAGCACTCCCGAGCCCGACCAGCAGCGGGTACTCCGAGCGAAAGAATTCGGCGAAGCCTCTCTGAGGCGGTGCAGCAGATGCGGCGGTCTCCGGCATAGGCGAGGAGCTTATGCAAGCGCCTTTGCATCGCGCAACTCAATGCGGCGCTCCTCTTCTTGAGAGTCGCTTATTGTTCAGGCTTCAAGGGCCGAGCGTTACCATTGAGTCGCTCTACCCGGGAACTACTTAGCCTTTTTAGGCAGTGGCAAGAACCGGCGTGTGACTGGCTGTCATGGCAGGTTGAGACTGGAGATGGGCTGCGACGGTTTGCGCAAGCCGGTCGGGAAGATATGGCTTGGCAAGAAACGCGTGTCGTTTTTCCTGCTCGAAGTCTGTGCCGATTAATTCAGCGCTGTAGCCGCTGGTAAAAATGACTTTGAGGTCCGGCTTATCCATCACAAGGGTATGAGCCAGTTCCCGACCAGAGATGGACTCAGGCATGACAACATCGGTGAGCAGCAGATCGATTTCATTCTGATGCTCGGCCCAAACCTCGAGTGCCGCGCGGCCATTCGCTGCGGAGAGCACCCGATAACCTAAAGCGCCGAGCGCTTCGCTCACGAATTCCCGTAACATTTCTTCGTCTTCTACCACGAGGATAGTAATGGCATTGGTCGGCGCGCACTGGGCCGGCAGTCTCTCGGCAGTGCGGGGCTCTGCCGCTGCTCCCTCTGGGCTGAGCGGGAAGAATACACGGACGGTAGTGCCACGCCGGGGCGCGCTTTCGACTTCAACCCAGCCACCGTGTTGCTTCAGCACGCCATAAACGGTGGCCAGTCCCATGCCGGTCCCTTCGCCGGGGCCCTTGGTCGTGAAGAACGGTTCAAAGATACGAGCGACGGTAGCGGCGTCCATCCCGTAGCCGGTATCTTTCACCGCCAGACAAATGTGAGGTCCCAACTGTGCCTCGGGATTGCCCGCACGCGTGGTCTCATCAAAGTCGACCTGAACAGTCGCCAAGGTCAGTTTGCCGCCGTCAGGCATCGCATCCCGCGCGTTCAGGGCAAGGTTCATGATGACTTGATCGACACTGCTGGAATCGGCGAAAATCGGCGGCAGATCAGGCGTAAGCTGCATGTCGAGCGCGATGTGTTCGCCGATAATCCGGCGGAACATCGCCACCGTCTGCTCAACCACATCGTTGAGCGCAAGTGATCGGCGCTGGATGATCTGTTTGCGGCTGTAAGCGAGCAACTGGCGTGTCAGCGCAGTAGCGCGTTCCGCGGCGCGCTCGACCTGTTGCAAAGAAGCACTGAGCTTCTCGTCGAGGTGCGGGTTACGTAGCTGCATCGACGTATTGCCCAGGATCACGGTAAGAATGTTGTTGAAATCGTGCGCCACGCCCGCGGCCAGACGACCTACCGCCTCCATCTTCTGCGCCTGGCGGAGTTCGTTTTCCAGCCGCATTCGGTCGGTAATGTCCTGCAGGATGAGGAGGTGGTAAGGAATGCTGCCGAGCTCGAGATTTTCCGCCGCGACAAGAACTTCGCGGTCCTCGCCCTCGGCGGTGCGAATCGCCGTCGTCAAATTGCGAACCACGTGCCGAGCAGCGAGCTTCTCGCGAAGCGCGGCGGCAGTGGCGTCATCCGCCCACCATATGGTCGTGCCTGCGAGCACCGCGTCACGTTCGGCACTCAGTAATTCGAGGAAGCTCACATTGGCGTCGAGACAGCCCTTCCCATCGAGCTGCTGAATAACCATGGGAATTGGACTGCTGTGAAAAGCTTTGGAGAAGCGTTCCTCGGATTTGCGCAGCGCCTCTTCGGCAGCGGTGCGCTCCGCCACTTCGCCCGTGAGCCGGGCATTGGCGGTGCGCAACTCCACGGTGCGTTGATTTACCAGCGCATCGAGTTCCTCCATTTGCCGGCGCGCGATCTGAGTGAGCTGCCATTTCTTGGCGAGCGCGTGCGCCATTTGCAGGACCTCGACATTGTCGAAAGGCTTCTTGAGCACAAGCATCTGGTCTGTGTTGCCGACGGACTTGGCGATCTCATCCCAGGAGTAATCGGAATAGGCCGTGCAGATAACGATCTGCAGATCGGGGAATTCTTTCCATATGCGGGAGATCGTCTCGATCCCGTCCCATCCCGGCGGCATGCGCACATCGACGAACGCAACTGCGTACGGCTCACCCTCCGCAAAGGCGGTTCGCACCTTTTCCAATCCCTCCTGACCCTGAAAGGCAGAGTCAATCTGGAAGCTCCAGGGCCGTGAAGAATCGCCCGTTTCCCCGAAGAGCGCCGCCTCATCGGCGTCGAGTTCGGCCGCAAGTTTCACGTCGGCAGGGCCCAGGATTTTTCGGAAGTCTTCGTGAATCGACGGATTGTCGTCGATGATGAGAATGCGGTCGTTCTTCGACTGCAAAGTTAAGGGTGTAGTGCTCATATGTTCGGGGTGCCGGATGCGACTGGAAGCTCGAGAGTGAAAGTAGCGCCAAGTCCCGTCCCAGGGCTCGCCACGGAAAGCGAGCCGCCCATCGCACGCGCCGCCAGCGCGCCGCTGTGCAATCCGAACCCGTGTCCCTCTTCTCTCGTCGTAAATCCGTGCGCGAAAATGCGGGTGAGATTTTCCGGAGAGATGCCGATTCCGTTGTCGGCGACAACGATGTGCACAGTGCGCTCGTTGACTGCGAGGATACAAATCGTCACGCGCTTGTCGGTGCGTTTCACTTCATCGAGCGCGTACTTGGCGTTGCGAAGAAGGTTGATAATGATTTGCAGCACCTTGTGTCGGTCCACCCGCACGAGCGGCACGGGTGAAAACTGTCGATCGACGACAACACCGTGGCGTTCAAAAGCCCCAATATTCATGGCGATTGCATCCTCGACCAGACGGTGCGCGGGCAGATTTTCGAAGACCCCGCTCACCTTGGCGTAGCTTTGCTGCATCGCCACGACCTCTTTGATGTGCTCAATGTTGCGCCCGAGTTGATCAACTTCCTGAAGAAGCTCGGCATTTTCCGCGACAAAGAACTGACCGAGCTTAGCCAGATAACCTGGCAACTTCTGTCCGTTGACGTCCTTGGTGAGATATTCTCCGAGGTTTCCGTTCTGCTTTGTGAGAAGTGCCGCAGCCTTCGCTAGCTTGGGAGCCTTGGATCGGCGTAGCTTTTCCACCACCAGGCCGGCGGAGACGTTCACGCTATTCAAGACGTTCCCGACGTTGTGCAGGACGCCTGTGGCTACTTCGGCCATGCCCGCGAGGCGTGAGGTTTCGAGCAATTTCTGCTGAGAAATGCGTAACGCTTCCTCAGCCTGCCGCCGCTCGGTCATATCGCGCATGACGGTGGAGAGATATTCCACTTCCCCGTCAGCGTTCTTATGTGCGATAAGCACCTGCGAAACGTGAATCTCCTCACCCTTTTTGTTGAGGATGGCTGTCTCGCCGGCCCACGATCCATTATGCAAGGCAGCCGGTAACCCCTCGTTGGAGATGATCTCGCGCGCCCAATCGGGATGAAAATCCAAGGTTTTCAATCTGCTAATGTCCTTGTCTTCAGCCAGGCCGAGAACCTGGTGCGCCGCGCGGTTTAGATAAAACGCATTCCCGCTCGGAGCTGCGCTCATCACGATGTCCGGCGTCGCTTCGAGAATGGCCGTGAGACGTGCATGCGCCGCTTCCGCGCGTTTCCGCTCCGCGATCTCGCGCTGGAGTGCATTGACTTGTTCCTGCAATTTCCGTTGCGCACCCTGCAAGGCGCTATCCTGCGTTTGGATTTGCGCCAGCATTTGGTTAAAGGCTTCCGTCAGAACGCCTACCTCATCTCCACACACTTTTTTTGCACGGACGGAGTAGTCTTTGTGGTCCGCGATGGTGCGCGCAGTGCCAGCAAGCCGGAGGATCGGGTTGGAATGAAACGCAAAAACTGGCTCGAAAGCAGGAAGGCGAGAAGGAGCGACGCAGCCAGGACCAGAGCAAAGATGCCGCCGTAAAGTCTTAGGAGTTGCGATGTCATCGCATGCAAATCTGCCAGGAGGTAGAGCGTTCCCTCCCGTTTGCCATCCAGCATGACTGGCTGGGCGAGCAGGATCCGATTGCCGTCGATGCGGAAGCCTGCTTTTAGTCGCGCCGCTTTGATTTCGAGCTCATCCCGCGCACCTCCAAAATAGGCCAGCCGATGCTGGTCCATCAACTCGAGGCGTGCACTAGCGATTTGCGGCATTGTCTTCAGCCCGCCCAGAATTTGAGCAGCCGCGTCCTCGTCCTTAAACATGACCGCGGCGGCGCAATTATGAGCGGTGATTTCGCCCACCACCGCGAGTTCGTGAGCGGAATGCTGTCGAAGAGTGAAAGCTTGGAAGCAAAATAGCGCCGCAAAAGCCAGGAGCAGCACCACACTCGCGATCAACATGATCACGAAGGTGATTTTTTGCCGGATAGGGCGATCGCGCAGGTTTCGCATGGCACGGTCAGTTCACGAGATGAGCAATGTGGATTCGTTGATAGGCTAAATTTGAGCCGAGCCAGCCGTCCGCGGCAGAATTCGCGTTGGATGACCACCGGCCTCCCCCGTAGCGCGAATCCCAAGACGCCTCCAGCGCTCACAGATAAAGCACCAATCATGCTACTCCCCGTGGCTCAGAGCGCCGCAATCACGATTGCTTTACCTGAGTTTACGTACTCTCTCTGTTGGGGGGCAGAATCGAAGTGCGGTTCTTGGAACATCTTTTGCTCCACAATCCGCCACGTCACCCTCCGCGTTTCAGGTCAGCACCAAGAAAAACCAGCCGATGAATCTCTCCCCCGAGGAAATTGAGAGTCCGCCAGAGCCGGCAGATCTGAGCGAGGGAGTGCGGGAGCAATCTACCGGCGCAGCGGGCTCATCCGAATCCAATCGCAGCGGTAAACGCATCTTGACCGCCACCCTCTTGATTGCGATCGCTCTATCGACGGGTTTCGGAATTTGGAGTTTGTCGCGCCAATTAGCTCCAGAGCTAGTCAATATCTCGACATCGCCAGAGGAAGCGGCCCTCGCGGTTCTCCCGGAGAAAAGCATCGCCGTGCTTCCTTTCGAAAACCTCAGCGAAGACAAACAGAACGCCTCTTTCGCTGATGGCGTTCAGGATGACATCCTCACCGCGCTGGCCAAAGTTGCCGACCTCAAAGTCATTAACCGCACTTCCGTTAATACCTACGCTGCAGGCACGCGACGCAACTTGCGCGAAATCGCGCAAACTCTCGGCGTTGCCTACGTCCTTGAAGGAAGTGTCCACCAGAGCGGCGAAAAACTGCACATCACCGCTCAGCTGACTGATGCACGGAGAGGCGCTGATCTGTGGCAGGAAAACTATGAACGCGATCTCGCGGATGTTTTTGCGGTCCAGAGCGACATCGTGCAACGGATCACTTCTCAACTCCAGGTTACCGTTTCGCCGAAAGAGAAGGCGGCCATCGACGAGCGCCCGACGAAAGATCTTGTCGCCTATGGCCTTTACGTGCGCGCCAAAGCACTGATCGCGACAATTTCGCTCAACGCCCAAATTAACGAGAAGTTGCGCGAGGCCGTTCAACTGCTGGAGCATGCCAGCGTGCGAGACCCGGATTTTTTCCTCGCCTATTATCAGTTAGCTGCCGCGCACAGCTATCTCTATTTCTTCGGTCTCGATCACACGCCCGCCCGGCTGGCGTCGACCGATGCCGCCCTTAAGATTGTCGTTCGTCTGCGACCTGATGCAGGCGAGACTCACCTCGCACAAGCCCACTTTTTCTACCGTTGCTATCTGGACTACGATCGTGCCCGCGCGGAACTTGCCCTGGCCCAACGGGCGTTACCGAATAACTCGGAAATCTTCGAGCTAACTGGCTACATCGACCGTCGCCAAGGCCGTTGGACCGAATCAGCTCGGAGCTTGCAGAGAGCTCTCGCGCTGGATCCGCGCAACTTTTTTATCCTGCAGCAGATCGCGTTGAGTTATCAGGAGTTCCGGCAGTTTACGGCGATGGCCGCTGCTCTGGACCGGGCGCTTTCCCTGATCCCGGGTGATTTGGACACCCGCGTCACTCGCGCGTCGGTCGATCTCGAGTCGCGAGCCGATCCGCGGCCTCTTCGCGAAACCGTCGGCACAATCCTCGCGCAAGACCCCGAAGCAGCGTCCGATTTGGCCGCTCAATGGTTCTATGTGGCACTGTGCGAACGCGACGAGGCTGCCGTCACACAAGCTCTGGCTGCGATCCCGGCCAGCGGAACGGCGGTTGATTTGAATTTTCCGCGCTCCTGGAGTGAAGGTCTGGCCGCCCGCGCCAGAGGTGATGTTGCCGCGGCGCAGACGGCTTTCCTGGCTGCACGCGCTGAACTCGAGCGGACGGTGAACGAGCAGCCCGATTACGCGCCGGCCCTATGTGTGCTCGGATTGGTCGACGCGGCTCTTGGGCGCAAGGAGGAAGCAATTACCGGAGGCCGCCGAGCGGTCGAGCTGCTGCCGATTACGAAGGACTCGATCGATGGTGCGGAGCTGGTGAAATATCTTGCCGTGATCTATGCCTGGACCGGTGAGAAAGATCTGGCGATTCAGCAAATCGGCGCGACGCTGCAAATCCCGAGCACTTTAAGCTACGGCAACTTGAAACTGCACCCTTACTGGGACTCGCTCCGCGGCGACCCGCGTTTCGAGAAAATCGTGGCGGACCTGGCGGCAAAGAACCGGGCATAAAGGCGCTGAAGTAACCTGTTGCCCGGGGTTTGAAACTTTTGCGAGCTTACCGCCTATTCCCGGATACCAGAGGGTCTGAATTGAAATTCCCGCTAGCAGGCAACTAGCGAGATGCCGTTGCGCTCGACCGCCGACCGCAGTGCGGCGCCTTCGAGCAACAGCGTCTTGTCTGATTCGACAGCAACGACACGGAGTTTTGATTCCGCAGCAACGCGAATCGTTTCGCGACCAATTACAGGAACATCGAAACGCATATCGTGATTTGGTTTCGCGACTTTCACCATCACCGCACCGCGACGGCCGAGAGCTCCGCCGCGTTTCACGGCTTCATCGGTGCCTTCGAATGCTTCAACGGCGAGCACTGTTCCGCTCCTCACGACAACCGTCTGTCCAATGTCGAGACGACTGACCTCCCTCGCGATGTCGAACCCGAACGCGACGTCTGCTTCTTCGCGCCGGCTGAGCGGGCGACCCGCAATCAATCCTGATTTCGCGACGCTTTCTTCTAGAAACGTCACCGCTGGCAAAAGCTCGATGCCAGCGGCAGAGAGCTCGTCCGCGATCGCGCCGAAGATTGATTCCGCGTTGCGCCGCTTGAGCCGCGCGAGAAGAAGCAAAGTTTTCCAGTCGGGGCGAAGATCGAAGAGATTATGGGGCGCAATCTGGCCAGCCATGATGCATTGGCGGACGCCCGCTCCGCTGAAAAACGAAAGCATCCGCGTCAGCTGCCCGACCCGCATCCATTCGATCGCGTCGACGCGCCCTGCGAGCTTCGGGTTGGTCTCGCCTGTGAAAGCGGCGGCGACGATCCGCTGAACACCGGATTTCCGCGCGGACTCTGCGAGGAGAAGCGGATACGCACCGCCTCCAGCTATAATTCCGAGCGCGTTCAGCGTTTCCAAATAAATAGAGCGCGCCACGCGCGCACTGCCTACGAGCGACGTCGGCGTTTGACGTTCAGTTGGGCCAGAGCCTTTTGCAGCGTCGCCTGGATGGCGGCGACTTCTTCCGCACCGTGGTCTTCTTTCATCGCGGCTTGCGCCCGCGCGACCGCAGCTTCGGCCGCACTCTCATCAATGCTCGAAGCTTCCAGCGCGAGGTCAGTCAGCACAGAGACGGCATCGCCTCTCACTTCCACGAATCCTTCGCCGACTGCCAGAAACGTTTCCCGGCCGCCTTTCAAAACGCGCAACTCACCGGGCCGGAGCGTCGTTAGAAGGGGAACGTGGTTGGGGTAAACACCCAACTCTCCTTCCGCGCCCGTCAAAGTTACCATCTCCACGTCCTCGGAGTAGGCCGTAGCGTCAGGCGTGACGATCTCGAGGCGCAGCGTTCCGGCCATTTCAGGAAAGTTGAGGGTTGAGAGTTGAGCGTTGAGAGAAAGTGGTCATTAAGCAACAAGGTTTCTTAGAGGCGCTCTCAATTTCCATCTAACGACTCTCAACTTCTTTGATCATATCGATGCCGCCCTTCATGTAGAAGTTCGCTTCGGGAACTTCATCATGCTTGCCATCGAGAATTTCTTTGAAGCCGCGAATCGTCTCCGGAATCGAGACGTACTCGCCCTTGGTGCCGGTGAACACCTCAGCAACGGAGAACGGCTGGCTCAGGAAACGCTGAATCTTGCGCGCGCGTAGCACGGAGAGTTTGTCCTCGGGGCTGAGCTCGTCCATTCCGAGAATGGCGATGATGTCTTGAAGATCGCGATAGCGCTGGAGGACTTTCTGCACACCGCGCGCGACGGCGTAATGTTCTTCGCCCACAATCTCCGGCGCGAGGGATTTGGAAGTGGAGGCCAGTGGATCGACAGCTGGGTAGATTCCCAATTCAGCGATCGAGCGTTCCAGCACGATGGTTGAATCCAAATGCGCGAAGGTGTTGGCGGGTGCCGGGTCCGTAAGATCGTCGGCCGGGACGTAGACGGCCTGAACGGAGGTAATCGAGCCCTTTTTCGTGGAAGTGATCCGCTCCTGAAGGTCCCCCATTTCCGCGGCGAGCGTGGGCTGATAACCCACTGCCGAGGGCGTGCGGCCAAGGAGGGCGGAAACTTCAGAGCCAGCCTGAGAGAACCGGAAAATGTTGTCGATGAACAACAAAACATCCTGGTTACGTTCATCTCGGAAATACTCTGTCATCGCCAAAGCGGACAACGCGACGCGCAGACGCGCGCCGGGGGGCTCATTCATTTGTCCGTACACAAGCGCCACCTTTGACTTGCTGAGGTCCTTTTGGTCGATGACCCCTGCCTCGCTCATTTCCGTGTAAAGGTCGTTCCCTTCACGGGTCCGCTCACCGACCCCAGCAAAGACGGAGAAGCCACCGTGCCCCTTGGCGATGTTGTTAATCAGCTCAAGGATAACAACAGTTTTGCCGACACCCGCGCCGCCGAACGCGCCGACTTTACCGCCCTTGGTGAACGGACAAATCAGGTCGATGACCTTGATGCCAGTTTCCAAAATCGTTGCGCCCGTATCTTGTTCCGTTAGTCCCGGCGCCGGACGATGAATTGGATAGCGCTTCGTGTAAGTGACCGGGCCGCGGCCATCGACTGAATCGCCTGTGACGTTAAAAACCCGGCCGAGAGTCCCCTCGCCTACCGGCACGGTAATCGGTCCGCCGGTGTCATTCACCGGCATGCCCCGCTTCAGGCCTTCCGTAGAAGACATCGCGATCGATCGCACCCAGTTTTCTCCGAGGTGCTGCTGCACCTCGAGCGTGAGCTTCGTTGGATTGCCGTTCACCTCGTACTCGAGCTCGAGCGCGTTGTAGATGCGCGGAAGTTCCCCTGTGTTCGCGAACTCCACGTCCACCACCGGGCCAATGACTTGAACGATGTTTCCTGTATTCATAATTGTGTTTACGCGCCTACGGCCATCTGCGCGGTCGAGATCTCAAGAAGCTCAGTGGTGATGCTCGCCTGGCGCATCTTGTTATACTCAAGCGTCAGATCCTTGATGAATTGTTTCGCGTTATCGGTTGCGTTCTTCATCGCGACCATCCGCGCGCTGTGCTCCGAGGCGCGCGCGTCGAGGATCATCTGGAAAACCTGATACTGGAGATAATATGGCAGCATCACGTCCAGGACGCCCTCGGCTGTGGGCTCGAAAATGTAGCCGCCCATTGGGTCGCTGCCGTCGGCAGAAGTGCGATTCTGGCCTTCCGCCTGGGCCACTTCGAAATGGGTGATCGGGAGCAGCGTGCGGATCGTGGGCTTCTGGTTAATGGTGTTCACGAAGTGCGTATACAGCACCGAGACCTTGTCCACCTCGCCGCTGAGGAATTTCTCGGTCGCAAATTGCGCGACGATTTTCGTCTCTGCAAAAGCAGGCGCGTCTTTTAATTCAAAGTCGGCGAGGATCTCACGGCGTGTCCGGGCCAGGAACTGCCGCGCCTTACGTCCGAGCACTATGTAGACTGCCTTTGAGGCGTCGAAGTTCGCCGCTTCGCGGAGGAGGTTCGTGTTCAACGCGCCGGCAAGGCCTTTGTCCGTGCTGATCACAACGACCAGCTCCTTCTTCACTTCGCGCACCTGCAGGAGAGGATGGAGTTTCGGATCGGTGCGTTGCTGTAAGGAAACAAGCACGCGATTCATCAATCCGGCATAGGGACGTCCCGCCAGCGCATGCTGCTGGGCCTTGCGCATTTTCGAGGCGGCGACCATTTGCATCGCTTT
>JACDBM010000355.1 GCA_013694945.1 Chthoniobacterales bacterium | reverse complement strand
TTCCGTTTCAGCCCTTCATAATTCGAATGACCGATGGACGGGAGTATCGCATCGAGCACCCCGATTTCGTGTTGGCCGCTCGTAACGATCAATCGCAGGTATCGATCGAAGATGAGGACGGTCGCATCCCTATCTATCGCCTCTCATGACGAGCATCGAGCTCGCCGCGCATGGAACGAATGGGTCGGCAGCTGCCTGAAATAACTAATGTAATTTCGCCCTTGGCGGGATGAGCTTCGTAGTGCGCGAGTAATTCCGCGGCACTTCCGCGCCGAAACTCCTCGAATTTCTTGGTCAGCTCGCGCGCAATGCAGAGCTGCCGCTCCGGCATGGTCTCGGCGCAGGCAGCCAGCGTCTTGTTGATCCGGTGGGGCGACTCGAAGAAGACTGACGTCTCCTCCCGGTCGGCTGCGGCGCGCAGCTCCCGCTCACGGCCGCCGCTTTTCACCGGAAGAAAGCCGCAATAGCAGAACCGATCGAGAGCGAACCCGGAGCCGACGAGCGCAGTGAGAATTGCGGATACACCGGGAATGATCGTGTAGGCGAGTCCCTGCTCGATGCACGCGCGGATGAGCCGTCCGCCGGGATCGGAAAGACCGGGCATGCCCGCATCCGTGATCAGCGCAATGTTCTCGCCCGCCGTCAGCCGCTCCGACAGCTCCTGCGTGCGCCTCGATTCATTGTGCTGATGATAACTAACGAGCGGCTTTCGGATCTCGAAATGCCGGAGCAAATTGCCGGAATGCCGCGTGTCCTCTGCCGCGATCAGATCAGCTGACTTCAACGCTTCGACTGCACGCAACGTGATGTCATCGAGATTCCCTATCGGTGTGCCGATGACGTAGAGCATGCGGCAGCATGCAGTGAGAGATGTGGTTGCGCTATCGGCTTTGGGCGAGACGCTTCGTCAAAGGCATTGGGTAGTTCGCGATCAGATGCTTGCACTGCCCCGACCTGGACGAGGATCTCTCGATCGGAGGCCTGCTCAAGGGAGATCATGGGCACCCACACTCATCGGCTCGTTGACCCGATCAGTGTTTATTGCTCGTTAGGGAAGTCTCGCGGCCACTCGATGCCCTCGTGAGGCCGAACTCCGCCCGATATTTCGGCGTTGTCTCGGGCGCGAAGCCGTGGCGCATGATGTTTTCGGTCACGACGCGCGGGAGAAGGAATTGCAACAGGTAATCGGAGCCGCCGGCTTTGGTGCCGCCGCCGCTCATCTTGAAGCCGCCGAACGGATGTCGGCCAACAACGGCACCGGTACAGGAGCGATTGATGTAAACGTTGCCCGCTTCCAGCTCCGCTTTGACGCGCTCGATATTCGCGGGACTCCGCGAAAAGAAACCGGCAGTCAGCGCATACTCGGTGCTGTTCGCGATTTCGATCGCGTGGTCGAGGTCGCGCGCCCTTAAAACGCTGAGCACCGGGCCGAAGATCTCGCTCTGTGCGAGTTTTGAATCGACCTTCACATCCGTGAAAATAGTCGGCGGAATGAAGTAGCCTTGCGCGGGGAGATCCTTCGCTTGATAAGCGAGCGTCGCTTCGGTCAGGCCGTGGGCGATTCGCTCCTGAATCCGCTGGTAGGCCTTCGCGTCAATCACGGGACCGACGGTCATCCCGGGCGTCTCCGGATTTCCCACGCGCAAACTCGCGGTCGCGGCGATGAGTCGCTCCATCACCCGCTCGTAGTTTGCTTCGAGCACGATCAAGCGCGAGCAGGCTGAGCATTTCTGACCTTGATAGCCGAAGGCGGAGTAAACGGTGTCAATGATGGCTTCGTCGAGATCGGCATCGGAATCGACAATGACCCCGTTCTTCCCTCCCATTTCGCAAACGACGCGCTTTAATTCGCGCTGGCCAGGCCGGGTTCGCCCCGCGGATTCCCAAATTCCCAGACCGACCTCGCGCGAGCCGGTGAAGGCGATCATCTCGACATCCGGGTGATCGACCAGATGCGCACCGATGACCGAGCCGTGGCCCGGCAGGAAATTCAGGACGCCGGGTGGCACACCAGCTTCCTGAAACATGTCCATCAGCAGCGCACCGGTAATGGCTGATGGCTCGGCCGGCTTCATGATGACGGTATTACCGGTGACAAGGGCGGCCGAAACCATCCCGCACAAAATCGCGATGGGGAAATTCCAGGGTGCAACCACGAATGCGACACCGCGCGGCCAGTAATGCTGATAGCTTTCTTCGCCGAGGACGTGCTGAGTGAGTTTCGGCCGGCCGATGATCCGCATCTGCTGCGCATAAAAGAGCAGGAAATCGATCGCCTCGCGGATGTCACCATCGGCTTCCGCCCATGGCTTGCCCACTTCGTAAACTTCGACCGCGGATAGTTCGAAGCGGCGGCGATCCATGACGGCGGCGACTCGTTCCAGCAATTGCGCGCGATGATCGACGCTCACACGGCACCAATGTTTGAAAGCGTCACGGGCCGCCTTCACCGCCGCTTCGGCTTCCGGAATGCCAGCTTCGGCAACGTGGCCGACGATTTCCGTGGGCATGCTCGGGTTTAGCGACGGGATGAACTTGCCGGTCGTGACCTTCTCTCCGTTGATTACGAGCGGGTACTGCTGGCCGAAGCGCGCCCGCACTTCGCGCAACGCCGTTCGCATCTGCTCCTGTGCTTGCTTGTGCACGAAGTTAACAAGTGGCGCGTTCTCATAGCTGTCGCCCGGCGGCGTCTCGCGTGAACCAGCGCCGTTCCGCGAATGGTCGACCGACCCATCCAGGTGCAACCGCCCATCCGG
>JACDBM010000351.1 GCA_013694945.1 Chthoniobacterales bacterium | reverse complement strand
CGCTTGGGTCTTCCACCCAAACAACGATCTGGCTGATGATCTCATCTAAGGCAATATCGGCATCGACTCGGTAGTCGAATTGCAACGCAACAAGTGCGGTGTCGCCGCCGGGTAGATTCGACACGCGATCCGTTACGGTGGCGGGACCCCCCGGCTAATTGCGTGCTAAAGGATGCTGCGACTGGGCGCTTGTTGTTGTGGACCCGCATCCGCGCGTCTGCCTGAAGGGGCGCTTGCTCTTGCGCGAACGCCGTCAGTGACGGCATCAACGCGACGAGTGGCAAAGACATTCTGAGCATGCGTAGCAACATGGGCTAACCGTAACACAGCTGTGCTTCACTCCTCCAGTGGGGAATCAGGCACTTGGGCGCTAGTCTTCGCCAGGCTAGGGCAATGGTCTTTCGGAGCGTTGGCGCTCCCACTGCATCGAGCCGAACGTATGTGCTGCCGCGTCGTATCCAAGCGCCCTTCGCAGGTGCGAAGACACCTGGGTATTCCCGGAGAAGCTTCTCTTGCTCTTCAGGCGCAAGCATGACCACACCCCAAAGCGCTGGTCAGGGTAGCCGAGGGTGGCCGAAAATCCTGCCACCGACTCGGAAATCGGGATGTCCCATGTGAGCGCTCTCAGAAAGACGCACATAGGTTATGAAGAATCAGTTTTTGATGCACCTGGTCTTCGTAAACGCAGGTAGACCCTGAGTTCACCTGCCTGTGCTTTGACACGCTCCACCTCGACGCGAAACTCGTCAATCTGCCAATCCTTTCGCGTTGATCACGAACCTCTCACACAGAGGTAAGCGACGTAACGCTGATCGTCCGTTCGACTTCGCCCCATAGCGACACCCCTGAGGTCCCGCCCGGGCGGTAAAGCAAAATCCCACAACACACACTAAAGAAGCTCGCATGACGCAGAATCGAGCACGCTTAACACGCCGCGTCTGCGGGGAAATCAGGCGCGGGTTCAACCCACAGCCGCGCGTTTACGAACTGAACTCTGGCTTTCCAAGCGCTTCCTCCAAATCGTGATTTCGTCCTGTAAATCGCTGAAATACTTCGGATCACACCCCAGCAGTTGCATCGCCTTCAGTTCTCGCTGGAGAGACCCCAGTTCCGAGCGCGGCGTCCGCCAGATAGAGAAGCCCATGACTTTGCGCATTTTAACCGCCTGACGAACCAATTGCGCCGCGACCCGATTCGGTGGGATTGGCAGATGACGCTTGCGCCGCCATTGCCGATAAACGACGCCGAGGAAAATTCCTTTCCCCCGCTGAGAATCGCCTTCCACAATTCCCCGGACGTAACGCTGAACGAGCGAATATCCATACGGGTAGACGTCCTTCAGATGCCAAAGCGCTTTCACAGCGCTCTCGACAAACGGTTGCTTGCCATAAATGCGAACGTTCCCGACCACGTGCTCTGGGAGCGTCTTCCGCGCGCGACCATAGTGCCTTTCGGTGGCCGCTGCTCCAGCGCTGATAAGCGATTTAGCGATCCACCTGCCCAAAACGGTCGTTATAGGACGAATCACGGTATATTCAGCTCTTCCTGATGTATGAATTTTAGCACGATGCGTACCCGGTTCCGGGAAACGGACCTCGCGCGGGAGTACCCAAAAGGCGAAGTCAATTCGCGGTGATCGACTGTCTGCGATCTTGGTTCGATTCGTGTCGAAATCATTTCCGCAATCTTAAACAGAACGATTCTCGCAACGGCCTTCGTCCACTGTTTATTTCGATAACAGTGCGAGCACGAGTTTACGCCATGGCACGTCCAGTGCTAAATGGGACAAGCGTGAACAATCTCCTTCTCGCTCGAGCCAAGACCCTGGCTGATGATCCTGCTGATTTTTGGCCGCGCCTGTTAAGGGACAGTTCAATGCAGAATTGCTCGGATCTGGAAAAACTCCTCGCCGGCTGTGAAATCATCGCAGCGCTGGATGATCTCGGGCTCATGGCGGTTAGCGACGAGGCGGCTGATCGGGCTGAATCGGTTTCTCCCGAGCTTGTGCAAGGATAATCGCCGAGGTCGCTCCAGTCCCCGAGCGAGAATGTCATGGCCAGCGCGTGCCCGTGTGCGGCTCAGGTTGCAAGAGCGTATCGGCGGGCGATCATTCCCGTTACGGAATTCAATCCGCTGACCGTCTATGAAAACGTCGCCCCTAACGATCCTCCTCACCTCCGCTGCTCTCCTTCTCAACTGTAATCCAAGTCACGCCGTCGAACTCACGACCGACGACAAGCAGTTCCTCAGCGGCTATGAAAAGGTGAGATCCGCGCTGGCGGCTGATGATCTCAATCGTGCGCAACAAGCTGCGGGGGAGATGGGTGAAGCCGGGGCAACGCTGGCGAAAAGTGAGAAGCTCGAGGCGGCGCGGGCAGAGTTTACGGAGCTAAGCGAGCGCGCGATCCAACTCGGCCGGGGCCAGAGTGGCTATTACGTCGTGAACTGCCCAATGCTAAAGAAGGATTGGCTCCAAGCCTCGACCAAGGTTTCGAACCCATACGCTGGCAAATCGATGCCGGACTGCGGCGTGATCAAGAAGTAACCCGCGCAAGGTTCGCCCCCCGCGCGCCACGCCCGCCAGAAAGCAAAGAGCCGGCATCTGTCGATGCCGGCTCAGATTAGCTAATCCGGCGACGCTCACTTGGAGCGCTCCACCGAATTTCAGCGAAGGGGCGCGCTACTTCTTCTAACCCTCCTTGTCCTCCATGCCCTCTTTCATCCCGCCCTTCTTCATCGTGCCGTCCATCATCACCATGTCGCCGTCGCTCAGTGACATTTTCTTGCCGTCTTTCATCACCATGGTGCCGTCGGTCATGATCTTGCTGCCGTCCTTCATTGTCATCTCTTTTTCCATGGCCATTTCCTTGCCATCTTTCATCATCATCATTTTTCCGTCCTTCATATGGACGCAGTCCTTCATTTTATCGCCGGCGAAACCGGTGCTGAGGAAGGAGAGGCTGATGACTGCAACTACGAGTGTTTTTAGTATTGTTTTCATGTCTGTTCTTTCTTAATCGTTTGTTTTTAACCTGCACACGCTCGCACCACGAGATGCGAGCGGAAAATCCGTTTCGCCACCCGGCGCCACGGATCAAATCGAAAGCCCGACGGGGTGATCAGGGTGGCAGGGAGAAATGCCAGCCCCCGCTCTTTCGTTGAGCGAGTGTGCGTAGCGCTCCCGCTTCCCAGCGAAACTCCGCGTTGCACATCCTCATTAAAAATAGATACGAGTTTGGCCACGCTTAAGCGCTTACCAGTTTTCGGGAGGCATTTAGAGGCAGAGAAATTTCAATACTATTCTGAAGCCAACCACCTATGAGAATGCCTCGCCAACGACTCTTCGCGGGATGACTGAAGGGCCCCAAAAACAGCCGCGGGTGAGTTGCGCGATGCGGGATTGACCGCTGCGGCGGGTCGCGGCAGACGCTCCCGTCGAAAATAGTGGTTGAACGAAACGCGACGTTCCGCGATTAGCTACCTGTGAACCAGCCGCCGATCATTCGCGCCGCGCGCGCGACGATCTCACTCCTCGTTGTCACCGCCTGGCTGCTGGCCGCTAATCATTGCGTCGTCGCGGGTCTGCTGCCGAAGCAAACTGCGGCCTCTGGTCACGAGCATTGCCCGGCGCCGGAAACACCGGCGAAGGAGACCGAGCCCGCCGGCTGCGACGGCTCAAGTTGCTGCAAATCTCTCGCTGCACCGACGGTCGCGATTGCTAAACCGGCGGTCGATTACGACGCACTCTCTTTCATCGTTAAGGAATATTTCGTCGGACAAAGCATTGATTCTGGAGAGCCGCGGATTGCCTTCATCGCGGAAGTGGATACCGGTCCGCCCGGCTCCATGTCCTTTGCCGAATCGGTTCTGCAGCGGAGCATTCTCGCTCACGCTCCTCCTTCTCTCGTCTAACGCCTGACGTTCCTGCGTTCGCAGGTTCGTTTGCTTCGTTTCGTCCGACGCAGCTTTGCGGCCGGGCGGTCCTTTCCTTGCCCCCTGACCAGACTCAAAATGATTCCAAACTTTAAGCTCCTGCTCATCCCGCTGCTGCTAATCGGCTCGGCAGCACGCGGCTTTGCCCAAGCTGCGGTCGCAACTTCGGTAGAGCGCGAGACGGTGCGGAGCCTCAGTCTGAACGAAGCGTTACAGCGATCGCTCCGCAGCAACCCGGAAATCGCGAAGCTCGATTCCGCGCTCGCGAACAAGCTGGGCCGCGCGATCGAGGCGGAGGTAAAACTAAACCCAGCCTTCAAGGTCA
>JACDBM010000398.1 GCA_013694945.1 Chthoniobacterales bacterium | reverse complement strand
TGCGGTCCTGTTACTCAAGACGTATCACGAAATCGCGGAGCCGATCGCGTTGCTGCGCAAAGTGCGCGAGGCGATGCGGAGCGGGGCGCGGCTCGGAGTGATCGACAAGAACGGCATTGGGAGTGACCACGGTTTGAACGCGGCGGTAGTGATCAGGGAAGCAAAGGAAGCCGGCTTCTCGCTCGTCGAACAGCACGATTTCGTGAAGGGCGACGGGATGGATTACTTTCTCATCTTCCGCGCCGCGGCTCTTTGATCTGCCCTTTGACGCGGACCTGCCAAAGCCGGAAGGGTAGCGTTCCTGGTGAGCTGTCGGGTATATAGGCCTACAACTTTGGCCGCTACGTAGGAGCAGTATCTTTCCCTTGAACACGCAGCCGCGGCAACACAAGAGAACCGGATCTGCGCGGCGGCCACGCGTGCGATTGACGAAGTGTGCAGGTTCGACTGTGAGGTCCCTCGCCGTCCTTCGGCGGCTCGGGATGACATGCGTTCCTACCGCCCGGCAGCGACGCGCAAAAATGTCGCCAGAATTCTCGTTCCGGCGATGAACGTCCCCCGCATCGTCCCCGACACCTTCGATTCGCCGCCGGTGCGGCAGCGATGATTCACCGGCACTTCGAAAATGCGCAGGCGAGCGCGGGCAGCGCGCATCTGCATCTCGAGATTCCAGCCGTAGGTCGGCTCTTTCATCGCGAGTTTCTCCAGGGCGGGGCGCCGGATGGCGCGGAACGGACACATGTCGGTATATTTCACGCCATAGAGCGGGCGGATCAGCCAGCCCGCGAAGTATCCGGCAAAGACTTGTTGCGCGTTCATGCTGCCGCGCTCGCGCTCGCCGCGGGTGCGCGAGCCGATCACGAAATCGTGCGTTCCATCGAGAATCGGCTGCACGAGGCGCTTCATCAGCTCAGGGCAATCACTCCCGTCACCATCCAGAAATACGACGATCTCGCAGTCGGGTGAAAGCGCGCGAACGCCTGCTGCACATGCATTGCCGTAGCCACGCGGAGCCTCGACCACGCGGGCTCCCGCTTCACGCGCGCGTTCCGCTGTGCGATCGGTGCTGCCGTTATCAACCACGATGACCTCCCGGGGCAACCCCGTCGCGAGACAGCCGCGCACGACATCGGCTATCGGCTCTTCTTCGTTGAGTGCCGGGATGATAACGGAGATGTCGTCTTTCCGTAATTGCTTCATCAGAGGACCAGGGCGGCAATGCCGAAGTAAAAGAGGAGCGCGAAGAAATCAGTAAATGCCAGAGTCACGGGACCGGCCGCGATCTTGGGATCCAGTTTCAGCCAGTGCAGCAGCGATGGGACCGAAAGGCCGAACAGGCAGGCGGTAATGAGCGAGAGCCCAATGCTGCCGCCAATAGCCATCGCCGCAATGGCATTACCTCGCCAAAAAAGGACAATGATGCTGACGACGATTCCGCAGCCCAGCCCGAGCAAAACAGCTGTCCCGGCTTCTCGGCGGAAGGTATGAACGAACCAGTCCCATGTTGGCGCGTTGGAACGCAGCGCCTGAATCGTCACGGTCATGGATTGCATGCTGACGCTCTCGTTCAAGCCGAGCACCATGGTGAGGAAAAACGCGATGACGAGACTGCCCGATAAGGTGGCTTCGAATGCTCCGGCGAGCACCGCGCAAATCGTGCCGCTGCACACCGTCGCCATTAACCACGGGAATCGATATCGGAAGACACGCAGTGGTGATGCGCCTCGGACTTGCGCAAGGCGGAACCCGAGTGCCTCAAAGACAGCATCCGAAGGAACCGCGCGATATCCCTCTCGCTCGCCTGCTTCCAGCACTTCCTGCCGGAAGAGCCCCACATCGACAACGCCTAGGACGCGCTTCTCCGCATCTACGACAGGGAAGGCAAAGAATTTGTAGAGCACGAAAAACTCACAGGCCTCCAGCACCGTGGCCGTCGCTGGAAGAGCCACGACGCGGCGGATCATGATTTCCTCCAGGCGCGTCTGCAACGCGGCGGTGAGCAAGCGGCGTGTAGGCAGAACGCCCGCCAGCCGTCGCTCGTCATCGACCGCATAGAAGTAGATGACGCGCTCGCCGACACCTTCGCGGCGGATCTGATCGAGCGCTTCCTGTACGCTCATGCTGGCCTGCAGAAGCGGGAGGTCTTTCCGCGCGTGCGCGGCGATCGGCTCGTCGAAATCGGGAATGACGGCCGAATCGATCATGGGCA
>JACDBM010000384.1 GCA_013694945.1 Chthoniobacterales bacterium | reverse complement strand
CAATGTTTATTGGAGGCGGCAATACATTTCGCCTCCTTAAATCGCTTCAGGAAATGCGCTTGCTGCCGGTGATCAGGGAACGGGTGGAGAACGGCATGCGCTACCTCGGATCGAGCGCGGGCTCGGTGGTGGCAGCGCCTACGATCCGCACTACAAACGACATGCCGATTGCGGAGCCGACTTCCTTTGAGGCACTCGGGCTCGTGCGTTTCCAAATCAATCCGCACTACTTGGATACCAGTCCTGGCTCCGCGCACATGGGCGAAACGCGTGAAGAACGAATTCTGCAATTTCTGGAGGAGAACAAGACGCCTGTGATCGGATTACGCGAAGGCGCGATGCTGCGCATGGAGCAAGGCTGCTGCGTGCTACGCGGTTCTGCCGGCGCGCGGCTCTTCCGCAAAGGGATCCGACCGGTTGAGCTGCAAGCCGGCTCACTGGAGAATCTGCTTTAAACCGGTACAGCAAAAAGGGCGGCCATGCGCCGCCCTTTTGCTGATCAGGAATTGTGTTGGTTACGGCAGCAATTCCCAAAAACCCCGGCCGAAGGTAGCAGCGCGCATGCGATTGCTGCTCGGCGAGATGTAGAAGTCGGTCACGTTAACTAACGGCATCCCGCTACCAAACCGTGTCCAGGTAGCACCGCTGTCGATCGATCGATAGACACCGAGGTGGGTACCTGCATAAAGCGTCGTGGTCGCGCTCGGATCGTTCACGATCGTATTGATCGGCACACCGGCAGGTAACCCATTATTTGGGGTATCCAGCACGGTCCAGCTGGCGCCGAAGTCACTGGATCTCCAGAGGTGGTTCTTCGTCGAATCAGGTGCCACCGAAGCCACATAAACGGTGTTCGGATTCGAGGTGTCGAACGAGACATAACTCATGCTCAACCCGTTGTTCGGCACGGCCGCGGCCTGCTTCCAGGAAGTTCCGCCGTCGTTCGTCAAATAGACCCGGCCGCCGCTCGCGACGGCGCCGATCACATTCACGTTCGACTTCGCAACTCCGACATTGCGCAAGGCGCCACTCGTGATGAAACCGGCGGTGCCGAGCGCATTCCACGAAGCGGCGTAGTTTATCGTCTTGTAAACCTTCAGATTCACATGCGTGAACACAGTGTTGCCATCAGCGGCCCCGAGCCACGGCACGACCTGCGTCACGAAGGGGGCTGAACTGCTGTTGTTGCTCTCCAGAATGCCGCTCGAAGCAGAGACGAAATTTGTCCCGCCGTCGGTACTCTTGTAGAGGCGCGCGTAATAGAGCGAGCCCAGCATCAGTGAGCCATTCCCCGCATGCACGTTCGCACCAAACCCATCGCCCCCGAGAGTCTGGTTATAGGTGTCGCTGTTCGACTCGCGCACCCGTGTGCCGTTATCCTGCAGGCCGCCGAGGATAGCATCCGGAGCCGCTTCCGACGAGCCGACCGAGTAGAGCAGGTGCGCTGCGATCCCAATATTGAATTTGTCGGTCCAGGTGATGCCGTTATCCGCTGACATGAAGATGCCGCCGTCGCTGCCAACGTAGAGATTGCCGTTCCTATCGTAGGCGCCAGCATGAAAGTCTGCGTGCACATATGGCAGGCTGAACTGTGCCAGCCAATTTGTCAGTTGCGTGTAGGAAGGCGTGGCAAGGGCGTTTGTGGCCCGGGCGAGCAGCAATGCTCCTCCAAAAAAGACGGTTCCTTGGTTGTCTTTCGAAGGAATCACAAGCTGGTTGTACCAGCCCTGGCCGTTCAACAACGATGAAGGCCCTGTAGACTCCGTATTCTGGTTCGTATATCTAACCTTGCGGGCCGTCGCGCCCATCGCAGTCCAGCTTTGACCGCCATTAGTTGAACGGAAAAAATCCGCCAGATCTGTTGCAGCCGCACTGTTTGGAATCGCCACTTCAGCGTACATCACGTTGCGATTCAGCGGCGAAGACGCGATTGCCAGACGACCGACGCCGGTCGACTTGCTCATGCCGGTCGCGCGCGTCCAGGTAGCGCCGTCATTCGAGCTATACCAGACTTGGCCATCGGTGGTCCCGGTCGTGACGCTCGGCTTCGCCTCCAAGCTTAACGCGTAGTTCGTGCCACCACCCGAAGCGATGCTCCACGCCGACGGATCCTCCGTTGCACCAGTGGCGATGGAGATGGGGGAGAAATTTTCTCCCGCGTCGGTCGAACGGAACAGCCCCTTATCTGTCGTGACGAGGAGCGTGGTGCGGTTGGTCGCAACCTCAATGTCGGTAATTTTCGTCGAGGCACCGAGGTAGATGATCGGTCCCCATGTTGTTCCGCCATCGATTGACTTCGTGAAGCCGATTCCGGTGCCGTCGAAGGAATCGCCGAGTCCCAGATAGAGTGTGGAGGTATTGACCGGGTCGATAGCGAGCGCTCCGCAAGAGAGGCTGCCGAGCGAGTCTGTGAGCGGCGTCCATGTCGGCTGCGACGCGGAAATAGCGTTGGTGGTCTTCCAAACTCCGCCGCCAGACATGGCAACATAAAGCACATTCGCGTCGGTTGGGTCCGGCACGATCTCTACTACGCGTCCCGAGTCGGTCTTGTTCAGCGTGTAGCTGCCGTTCTTGATGTAGCGGGCACGGTTCGGGCCGAGGTTGGTCCAGTTCGTTCCTGTTACCGAGGAGGTGGCTGTGGTCGTCTGGGTGGTTGAGGAGGTCTCGGTGCTATCCGTCGTCGAAGAGGGTAGGAGCTTTCCGTTGCGGGCGCGTTCGCGGGCGGCAGCGTTGTTGAGAAAGCGCATGTAATCAGCGGTAACCGGTGTCTCGTACCACGCGCGCCTGGCATCGCGCCGTTTGGTCGCATCGTCAGTCTCCGGACGGACAGCGGCGTTCCCCGGCTTCTTCGGGTTATTCGCGTCTGGATCAGCAGCGTGATCGTCTGCGGCGACACAGAGGAGTGGGAACGAGAGCAGGACTGCTGCGAAACGTTGCAGCCGTTTGGCGATGCTGGTTGGGTGAGGCATCCGCTTCTTTTAGCGGAAAATTGAAGATAAACAAGCAAAATATGGAAGAAGTTTTGGTCTTTTTTAGGCCGCTCGAGAGGCATGATTTTTACGTCACAACTCCATCGGAAAACACAGATCCCCGACACTGAGTGGCCGGCGTACACACGCTCAGCGCAACCAGCGCGCACGAATAAACTTACGGCGAGCAATTCGCTCGTAAACAGGAGGCTAAATGATTCGAGCACGTGAGTTAATCGGGCGGGCAGTAGTGGACATGGATGCCGCGGAGAAGCTGGGCAATGTAAAGGAGATCATTGTGAGCCAGAGCGGCGAGCGTGTGGCTGGCTTTGTCGTCGCGCGCGGTGAATCAATCTTTGGGGGCGGCGTTCACCGCAATGTGCCGGCATCCGCGGTGCACGTGATTGGGCCGGACGCGATCACCGTGAGCACGACAGGCGAGACCGAGGCTGCGGCTGAGCTCGCCTCCTTGCCGAGAGTCTCGGACGTGATGGGACGGAAGATGGTCAGTCGAAGCGGGCGTTTGCTCGGTTCGATCACAGACGTGCTTATCGAGCCCAGGGACGGAACGATTATCGGGTTTTCCGTGGGGGAAGGTGCGAAGTCGAAATTGGAGAACCTCTTCGGCGGGGAAAAGGGGAGTTCCACTTCCTCGTATGTGCGAGCAGACGCTGACC